>CAZFLA010000115.1:0-1611 GCA_964519405.1 uncultured bacterium | reverse complement strand
ATAATAATGGTATAGGTGTATCCCGCGCAATATGGGATAGAGGAGAATCCGTCAACTATGTTAACAACGGCCATCGTGTTTATATTGATGCTCGGTATACTCGTGGTCGCACACGAATTTGGGCACTTTATCGTGGCAAAACTCTGCAAGATGAAAGTAGAGGAGTTTGCCGTGGGTATGGGTGCTCGGGTAGTGCAGATCGCGAAAAAGAACGAGACCGAATACAACATCCGCGCGCTTCCCATAGGCGGTTTTGTGAAGATCAGCGGAATGGATGCGGATCCGAATGAAGCACCGGTACCTGGTGAGTTTTACTCAGCCCCATTATGGCAGCGCTTCCTAGTGGTTTTGGCAGGACCAGTGATGAGCTTGCTGTTAGGCTACGTGATCTTCTGTATGATGGGCGTGACTGTAGGCGTGGAAAATGCGGATCGACCTTTGAACAAGGTCTATTTTGTGCAGCCGCAAACCGAAGCAGCACGGATTGGCCTTAAAGCGGGCGATACTATTGCTTATATAAATGATGTGCCCATAACCAGCGGTAAGCAGATGATGGATGTGATACACGGCAGCCCTGGTAAACGGATTAAAATCCGGGTTGTCACCGCAGAGGGCATGTCTAAGTTACTAATAGGCACCCCAAAACCTACACCAAGCGCTGATCCTAATGACAAAGGCAAGATCAACGGTCTATTAGGTTTCGTACCGCAGTTCGAAAAAGAGAAACTCAGTGTGGCAAAGTCGGTAGTGAACGGCACATTGATCACTTACCAAATGCTAAAATCAATACCTGAGCAGGTGTTTAGCGCAAAGGTAAAGGACAACATCGGCGGACCTGTGGCGATAGTTACTATCACCAACACCGCGAGTAAGCAAGGACCTGCCGCTGTTTTAGCACTGACTGGGGCTCTAAGTGTTAGTCTGGGCTTCTTTAATTTATTGCCGATACCTGTTCTTGATGGCGGACACCTGATGCTATTCTTCATCGAATATCTACGCAGAGGTAAGCGCCTTAGCGCGAAGCTGCAAAATACAGTGCAAGCAGTGGGGCTGGCTGTGTTGTTGACCATCTTTATGTTGGTGACGGCAAACGACTTGTCCCGGCTGTTCACAAAGTAAAAATCTGACCAACATATGGATAAACCTATAGTAAGGAATGCACATACTGGCGATGTGGTTGCAATGCAGCGGCTCATCAACGAGTTCGCGGCGAAGGGCGAGATGCTGCATCGCAGTCTTTCGCAGCTGTATGAGAACCTCCGTGACTTTTTTGTAGTGGAAGTAGACGGCGAAATCATGGGCTGTGCAGCTTTACACGTCACCTGGAAAGACCTTGCTGAGGTTAAGAGCCTTGCCGTGTCTGCTGAGGCACAGGGCATGGGATATGGCCGACTCTTAGTTCAGCGATGTCTTAAAGAGGCGAAAGTCGTAAAAGTTGACAAGGTGTTTGCATTAACTTACAAACCGGCGTTTTTCGAAAAGCTCGGTTTTCGGATATGTGATCGCGCGGAATTGCCGCGCAAAGTATGGACCGAATGCGTTCATTGTCCCAAGTTCTATGACTGCCATGAAATAGCAGTTATCACAGAGGTGGAGTAACCGTGAAACCGC
>CAZFLA010000114.1:0-11246 GCA_964519405.1 uncultured bacterium | reverse complement strand
CGCTCCTGTCTCAGGATTTATGATAAACATCACCGTATTGAGGTTGTCAAACATTGAGCGGTATCGCTGCTCGCTCTCTTTAAGCAACTGCTCTGCTCTTACTTGCGCGGAGACATCGGTGACGATGCCAAGAGCGTAATCTGTACCTTTGTCTGGGTCGTGAGCAATCCATGTTCGCTCTTCTACGTGTCGGCATGCGCCATACTGATCGACAATTCGATATCTACTGGTATACAAACCTCTACTAATCGCCATGTAGTGCTCCCACTGTGTGACGATTCGGGCACGATCGTCAGCATGAATCACGTCGTAGTAGTTGTGGCTGCCATCCGCGAAATACTGCTTTGTAAAGCCGATTGTATCGACGTTGTCGGACACAAACAGCACTGGCCAATCATTAGTTAAACCCCATTTAAAAGTGACTAGTTCCGAGTGCTCTACAATGTCAGAAAGCTGTTGCTGCTGCTGAGCTCTTGTTATGGTATCTAGAGCGTATGAGACATCCCTACTAAGTTCTTCCAGAAGGCTGAGCTCCTGGTCGCAGTAGAAATATGGGTCTTGATGGTAAAATGCGCATATTCCTATGATGTCATCATTATGGATGATCGGAAATGCGCCGGCACTATGGATATTGTGGGTGAATAGCAGCGTCTCGCTTGGGCTAAGGGCCTCATACGCCATATTATTGCGAAACACCGCTTTTCCTTGTCGGAGTGCCGTGAATGCTGGATCTTCGGCTGATAGAAACCCTCCTGACGGGGCGGTCGCAAGATTTACATACTCTTTAGGATTACCTGCCATGGTGACATTATTGATATGTGTTTTTGAATCATCGTATAAACCTATCCATGCCAGCTCGCATTTATCTTCAACAACAGCAACTTCACAGATGTCGGCAAATAACCCCGACCAGCTGGAAGCTCGGATAATGGATTCGTTAACACGGCCAAGAGTTGCATACATGTGTGTTAATCGGTTAAGTTCTTTTTCAGCCGCCTTTGTTTGTGTGATATCTAGAACAATGCCGCCAACCTGACCTAACGAGGGATCTTGATTGACAAAAAAACGGGTGAGGTGATAACGAGAGACGATGCTGTCATGCTGATAACTAAATTCACTGGTGATAGTGCCTTCTATCAATATCTGTTGCCGTTGGTTTACATCGGAGCTCAATAGTTGATACAAAGGGTGTTGTTTAAATGCTTCTCGGTTATTTTCATCACACACATCGATACCGATTAGGCTATCTAACGATGTGCTGGAATACTCAAAATCACCACTCGCATTTTCGATGTAGGCCATACCTGGCAGGTTGTCCATGAACCTACGAAACAGAAGCAAACTGGTTCTGATTTTCTGCTGTTCTTGCGACTGCTTGGTCATATCGATAATGGTGAAGTGAATATATGAATCCTTCTGTGTATTAATGCGATGAATAATACCATTTATTGATACGGCAGAGTTGTTCTTGCTAATACACCGTGCTGTAAATGAAGGAGCGTTTGAATCATTCGCTTCTGCGACGATATCGCTAATGGATGCTGGCTGAGGGTCTTTTATGATTTGGTCAATGTCAAGCGCCAGAGCTTCGTAATGTGTGTATCCGAATAGATCGCGTGCTGTCTTATTTATGTCGATGATATGGAGTTTCCCATCGGTAATAATCATGGCGTCACTGGAGTTATGCATCAGTGCTTGATAGTGTTTAGTGACCGCTAACAGCTCTTGTTCCTTACTAAATGCTCTGGCATACTGTTTTTCACGGCAGACCATCAAACTCGATATCCCTATTATCAGCAGCACCAGCGTGATGAGAGCCGTGTGTAGGATCATTAACTGCGATGACATCTGCAGATGACGTAATGCTTCAGACGAATCGATCTTGGCTACTAATGCCCATGTTGTATGAGGCACAGCTGCTGCCGTCACCAACACCTGCTTCCCACGGTAATCCGTTACTTGTATAACCTGTGGTTGGTTTGTGTCCAATGTTTCGGCGAGATGATCCCATGGAACAAACGTGTCTGCGATGCGTATGGAGTTACTATTTGATGGTGACGATGCGAATTTGCGTGTTTTTCCACCAAATGAGATGGCGAACTCACCGCTGTCTGTGGGCAACGGCCATTTATGAATAACGGGAAGCAAGTAGTCTGATGATAAGGATGTTAGGATAATAGCGCCTATGGCATGTTGATCGTTAGTCAAAACCGGCGATATGATGTGAACATGAGGCAGCTTAAGGTCGTCATCAGCCATCGGTTCATCGAACAGTGGCTGACGATTTGTGATTACGGTTGATAACTCGGGCATGACACTTTGTGGCAGACTATCAATCGATAAATCAGTGCTTAATAGCACGCGTCCAGATTGGTTGACTAATATTATACTACTGAGTTTATCAGTGCGGATTTTTTGCCGGAATACGGCCAAAAGATGATCCTGGTAATAACCGCGTTTACCATCAATTACTGATGCACATGATGCTGTTAAAGACGGATCGGAACTTAACTGTTGTGCCTTATATATCTGCTCAGAGCGCCAATCGGATACTTGTTTGGCTTTCACTTGAGCTATGCCCACCAGCTCTTTGGCGGTTTTGGTGTATAGTGCTGCATTACGTCGGCTGATTGTGATGACGCCGAATAGTATCACTGCAAGAGTTATAGATCCAAGGGTGATACCTAACCAGGTTGGATATTTAGTCCTTCCTTGAATACTCATGTTATAACCTCGCTAGAGATGGCTTGTCTGTATTAGCAATGCAGGTATAGTTTACCGACTATGATTGACTAAAGGATATCATTGCGCGTATGACGCCATCAAGCATCTTGTCCGCAAGTTCAAAGGCCTGTACTGCCTGGTGAAGCTTAAAATGATGGGTTGCCAGCATACTGAGCTGTCTGCCGTTTCGCTGAGCCATCACGATGGCCCTAGGCAGCGTATGCCGACTGCGCCTAACCATGCGGATATCTAGTCCAGATCTTCGTGCCACGTTGTTATCAAGAGTCATTTTGCCGTCTGATGAGCTGCCTGTAATAACGACACGCCCTCCAGGTTTACAGATGCGCGCTGTTTGTAAGTAGGTTTGAGGTGCACCTGCACACTCAAACACCATATCAAACCCCAATCCATCTGTGGTGCTTCGTGCGATCTGCTCTATGTCATCCCGTAAGGGATTGCTGCAGATATTAGCGCCGATTCGCTTGGCCATGTCCAGGCGCTCATCTACAATATCGGTGCACATGACTTTTGATACGCCTATTTGTTTCAGCGCGATTAGCGTGCATAATCCCATGGCTCCGCAGCCTAATACTACCGCCGTCTGTGCTGGTTTAGGCTTGCCTAGCTCCACCGCATGGATGGCTATGGCGAATGGCTCGCAGAGCACTGCTTCATCATCTGTTAAGCCTTCTGGGGCTAATGTTAAGTGGCGGGCAGGATGCATGAGATATTCGCAGAATGCACCGGAAGTTGGCGGCAGTCCAAGAAACCGAATAGAAGGGCATAGATTATAGTTACCGCTGAGACATGTGGGGCACTCAAGGCAAGGCATCGCAGGGTCTATCACAACCCGTTGGTTTAGCAGATGCTCATACTGGTTTGATACTTCAACAACAGTCCCGACACACTCATGTCCGCTGACAAATGGCTTTGTGCTTGCTTTACCGCCGATGTCACCGTGTCTGTATAAGTGCAGTTCTGATCCACAGATTCCTACTTGATGTATGCGGATAATAGCCATTCCATCTTGCAGTGTGGGTGCAGCGCCATCCGTTACACTTATCGATTTTAACCCGGTATGAACAAGCTGTTTCATCATGACTTCCTACGTTAGTTTTATATATGATACCTTGCATCTGATCTTGATGACCGATTTTACCTACCGAACATATATTCCGGCGTGTCCATGGAGGTACCATACTACTATTGACAACTTAGTTTCGTTGGTAAAACGTATAAGTGACCGACGCTACACCGTAGGGTCATTTATCGAAAGATCGTAAATAGGGTGAGTGCTTATATGGGCATGAATGGACTTATAGACAGCGCACTAATGCACAGTTTTCTATACAATGGCTATGATTCGACGGGTATTGCTGCGTGTGTATATGATAGCGCAGGCATTAGCATATATGATGAAGCACCACTTAAACATCATTCCTTATGTATTGAGCTTAAGGAACCTGTGTGGACGATTGAAAGCGACTGTTTGTATAGAATCGGCGACGGTAATGCATGTATTTATGTCATCAGCATACCGATTAAAGTAGGCGAAGTGCTGTACGGTGATATTCGTACGGAGCCGTTTTTTGATGACCGTATGGTACCTTCTGAATCACAGTTCGGTGGTTATCTGTCCGCCATGGGTTTGACCGAGGATGCGACAGCGCAATATAAACAGATACCTCATTTTTCTCGGCAGACCATATATAATGCCATCACTATATACCGCTTCGCGGCTGCGGTCATTTCGAATTGCATGTCTCAATCAATTATTTGTCAACAGACTAACTCAGAGCTGTTGACGACACAAGCCAAACTCGAAGAGGTGAGCAATCACCTACAGGATGTACAAGAAATCGCTAAAGTTGACCGATGGGAGCTTGACCTAAGTACGTTGCTGACATACTGGGAGCCTGGTATCTACGCTCTGTGTGAAAAAGACCCAGCTACATTTGTACCATCATATGATTCGTATCTACAAATGGTCCACCCAGACGACCAGGAACTGTTTAGTACCGCTTTTAAAGAAGCTCTATCTAGTTTGCAGCCGCATGAGATGGAACACAGGCTGGTGATGAGCGACGGTCGTGTTAAGTGGGTAATCGAAACCGGACGAACGGTATATGACCAACATGGCAATGCGGTAAAGATAGTTGGGTTTGTTCAAGATATAACGGAACATAAGTTGAATCATCAAGCCGTGGACGAAAGCGAGACGCAGTTTCGTAAGCTGCTGGACACGATAACCTCGGTAGCTGTGCAGGGCTATACATCCGACGGTAAAGTGATCTACTGGAATAGAGCATCCGAACGTCTATTTGGCTACAGTGCTGATGAAGCCATCAATAAAAGCATCTACGAACTATTCCTAACCGATGACGCAAGATCAGAACACGAACGGCTTTTGCGCGAGATGATCACCTCAGAGATAATTCCAGATCGTGCCGAATACGAGCTGCAAAAAAAGATGGTTCTCGTATTACGGTGATATCAAACTACATGCTGCTTAAATTGCCGGGACGAGATACGCAGGTATACCGCATCGACGTGGATATTACAGATAGAAAGCTTGCTGAGCAAGTTCAAAATTACATGGCCAGAACCAGCAGTCCTGATGATGAACATTTTTTTGAAAACATAGTGAAGCAAATCCACGATAGTTTTGGCCTTACATATGTCAGTATCGATCGAATATGTGACGATGGTGTTCATGCGGAGCGCATCGCCAGCTATGCGGCAGATGGTGTTGAGCTGCCGAAGAAATACCGTATCGCAGGATCACCGGCTGAAATAGTATTGGCTAACTCCACGTATCACTGCTACGAAGGTTTTCGAGAGATATTTCCAAATGATACAATGCTGCCGCAGGTTGATGCCGAAAGCTATTTAGGTGTTGTCGCTTGGAACTATCAAGGGCAGCCCATTGGCATAGTTTCTATTGCTAACAGCACAATGCTGCCGAACCGCGTGTATTTACAACCTACACTAAAGGTTGTTGCTGTACGAGTAGCAGGCGAAATCGAGCGTATTCAAGCTGAGAAGGACGTTGTCGCCAGTGAACAACAATACCGCCTTCTGGCGCATAATATCGCCGATGTCGTGTGCATATGCGATTTTGATGAACGCAGATTTACATACATCAGCCCAAGTATTGTGACAATGTTAGGCTGTTCGGTTGAGTATTTAATGGCTCATGGGTTTGGCTCGATCATGAGCCCTCTGTTAAAAGACCATGCTGTGGAGCTAGTGAATATGCGTCTGCTCGTTGACGACCAAGCGCCGCCACAGCTCTATGTTGATGAGGTTCCTTTGACCAGCCAATCTGGTGATGTCGTGTGGGCTGAGTTCTCATCTAGGTTTGCTCATAACACACAAAGCGGACATACCGAGATCATCTGCCTCATTCGCGATATTACAAAACGTAAGCAAACGCAGTTGGCTTTGACAAATAGTGAGCGGAAGTATCGCGAAATCTTTAACGCGACAGCAGACGCTATGATCATTCGCGATCCAGATACATGGCAGATATTAGATGTAAACAACTCCATGCTGCGGATGTTTGGCTTTGATACGAAAGAGGAAGTGTTTTCCTTGGCACCCGGGACGCTTAGTGCTAACTTGCCACATTACACTCAGGCTGATGTTTCGAGTTATATCGATATGGCTTCTCACGGGGAAAGCCCTGTTTTTGAGTGGCTGTCACGTAAAAAGTCCGGAGAGTTATTTTGGTCAGAAATCGCCATGCATAGTTCGGATGTTGGTGGCAACTCTCGGATTATTGTGACCATACGCGATATTTCCGAGCGCAAAAACATGGCAGATGCGCTTAAGGAAAGCGAGCAGTCATTACGTCGTCTGGTTGATAGCTTGCCGGACGTGATATTCCGGCTTGATCGTGACATGACTATACGATTTGTGTCCAATAATGTTATTGACATCTTTAACGTGATGCCGTCACAACTCATAGGGCAGCCTTTTGACCAGAGCGGTCTGTTTATCGATACTCATGAGCTGATGCGAAACTCTGTATCGAAAGTGTTCGAGACGGGTATTCAACTCAGCACAACATCGATAGTTCGTGATAGCAGTAAGTATCTTGTTTACTCTCATCGTTTTGTTCCTGAATATGATGCTCAGGGATATCTTGTCTCGGTGTTGTCACTCAATCGCGATATCACCGCGCTGAGACGAGCTGAAGACGACTACCGGAACCTGTTTGAACAGATGCACACAGGTGTTGCCGTTCATGAATTGATCTGTGATGTACAGGGAAAACCTATTGATTATCGCTATCTAGCTGTAAATCCTATGTTCGAAAAGATCACAGGCTTGACATCAGATCAGATTCTGGGACATACCGTTCTTGAACTGCTACCAAACACAGAACAGTCATGGATAGATCAGTACGGGCAAATTGTGATTACGGGCGTACCTGCTACTTTTGAAAACTATTCACAGGAGCTGCAGAGATATTTTGAAGTGACCGCTTTTCGCTCTGCTCCCATGCAGTTTGCCTGTATTGTGACGGATATAACAGACAGGGTAACTGCCGATAATGAAAAGAAGACACTACAAGAGACCTTACAACAAGCGTTGAAAATGGAGTCGATTGGTCGTTTAGCCGGAGGGGTCGCACACGACTTTAACAATATGCTAGGGGTCATACTAGGTCATGCCCAAATGGCTCTGGAAACAGTGAGCGCGGATGATCCTTTGTATGATGACTTGAACGAGATTCACACCGCTGCCACGCGTTCCGCTGACTTAACGAGGCAGTTGTTGGCCTTTGCTAGAAAACAGACTGTAATGCCTAAAGTGCTTGATCTTAACGGTACCATAGAGAGCATGCTGAAGATGCTGCAGCGGATGATTGGCGAAAACATCAGTCTGCGCTGGATCCCCGGTACAAACCTCTGGCCGGTTAAAATTGACCCTACGCAGATTGACCAGATACTTGCTAACCTGTGCATCAATGCACGTGATGCCATCAAAGATATCGGCATGATCACTATACGCACAGGAACCACGACCATTGATGAGCACAATGCAGCCAAATATCGTGATGGTGTTCCTGGTGACTACGTTTGGTTCTCCGTTGAGGACAACGGGATTGGAATCAGCACAGAACAGATAGACTTGATATTTGAACCCTTCTATACGACAAAAGGAGTAGGCGAGGGTACAGGATTAGGGTTGGCTACCGTATATGGCGCAGTTAAGCAGAATAACGGCTTCATCGAAGTGTATAGCACACCGGAAACGGGTACCACTTTTACCATATATTTAGCTAGGCACATTGATGTTGATCTGCATACCGATGCTATTTCGGAAAGACAGACAGTAGAACATGGTAATGAGACGATACTTCTGGTAGAAGATGAACCAGCCATACTGCGTATGACGCAACGTATGATGGAGCGGCTTGGTTATAATGTTGTCTCCGCAGCCTCACCACACGACGCCATTTCAATTGCAGAAAACCCCAGCCAGAAGCTTGATATGTTGGTAACAGACGTTGTGATGCCAGATATGAATGGTCTTGACCTGGCAACACGCATAAAAGAGTTGATTCCCAGTATTAAGTGCGTATTTGTGTCGGGATATACATCCGATATAATCTCCACGCATGGCTTGTTGAATGATAATCTGGTGTTTTTGCAAAAGCCATTTGTTCTTGCCGATCTTGGAAAAACATTGCGCAGCGCACTTGATTCTGAGTGATAATGTGTGCGTAAATGCCGCCTGAGTTGCCGTTAGGTTACAATAGTATCGTAGGTGATGAGTGCCGACATGGTATAAAACCGCCTACTGCTAATGTAGAAAAACATGAGGTAACTGTACATAATGGCTGACTTTCGTATAGAAAAAGACTCGATGGGTGAAGTGCAAGTACCCGCCGATGTTTTATACGCCGCGCAGACACAGCGCGCTGTAAACAACTTCCCTATTAGTGGTATCAAATTCTCCCGCTCATTCATCAAGGCGTTGGGAATGGTTAAATACTGTGCCGCCGCGACCAATGCTGCCATGGGCGGTCTGAGTGCTGATATCGCGGACGCCATCATGAAGGCGGCTCAGGAAGTGATTGACGGTAAACTTGACGATCAATTCCCAATCGATATATACCAAACAGGTTCCGGCACATCTACTAACATGAACACCAATGAGGTGATTGCTAACCGAGCCACACAGATCCTTGGTGGTGAGATTGGCAGTAAACTGGTTCATCCTAACGACCATGTGAACATGGGCCAGAGCTCCAACGACGTCATCCCTACAGCCATTCACGTGGCCGCAGCCATGGAAGCCTCTGAGGTGCTGCTGCCTGGGTTAGTGCATTTATCTGAAGTTCTTAAGAAGCGTGCAGCTGAGCTGGACGGCGTCACCAAGACCGGACGAACCCACCTCATGGATGCCATGCCGATACGCATGAGCCAGGAAATTGGCGGATGGGCGTATCAAGTTGACCAAAGCGCAGAACGCATTCAGGAAACATTACCCCGAGTATGCAAACTGGCATTAGGCGGTACCGCCGTGGGCACTGGCATCAACGCCATACCTGGTTTTGCTGCAGGGTTTGCCGCTAAACTTGCAGAATTGACTGGCCTGCCATTCCAGGAAGCCGATAACCACTTTGCTTACCAGAGCGCTATGGACAACGCTACAGAGCTAAGCGGACAGCTAGCGACAAGCGCGACGGGTTTGATGAAAATTGCGAATGACCTTCGATGGATGAACAGCGGCCCAATCGCTGGTTTCGGCGAAATCGCTCTGCCTAGCCTGCAGCCCGGCAGCTCCATCATGCCCGGTAAAGTGAACCCTGTTATCTGTGAAGCCACCATGATGGTGTGCGGACAGGTGATTGGCAACAACGCTGCTGTTCAAACTGCTAACATGCTGGGCAACTTCCAGCTTAATGTGATGCTTCCGCTGATCGCACATAACCTGCTGAACAGTATCGACATACTTGGTAAAGTTGCTGTGGTTTTGGCTGACAAAGCGATAGCTGGTTTCACCGTGAATGAAGCACGCATCAACGATTTAGTCGGCAAAAACCCGATATTGGTGACTGCGCTAAATCCAGTGATTGGTTATGATAAAGCTGCTAAGTTAGCAAAACGCGCATACGCAGAGGGCAAAAGCCTTAAGGAAGTGGCACTGGAAGATACCGAGCTTAGTGCTGAAGAGCTCGATAGACTACTAAACCCACGTCCTATGACCGAGGGCGGTATCGTAAAGTAGCCTAGTTTCGTCTAGAAGCAAAAAAGGCGCGGGCAACCGCGCCTTTTTAATTATAAGTGCTTAATGTCTGCCTTTTAAACTGCGTTCTAACCCGCGTCCGAAGGTTAGCCACGGATGGATCCAGCCAATTTTTCGCAGAAAAGCACGACCTGTGTCTTTCGCCGTGATTTGAATACGGGGAAGAGCATACGGATCCATGCCCCACAACTGCACCCCGTCAAAAATAGCGATGCCCCCATTGTAACCGGCATCATTTGTAGTTTTTCGCACGAGACGGTTGTGATAACCGTAAGGATAACACAGAATATTCGGACAATATCCCAGCTTTTGCTCAAACAATTCTCTGCTGCCGTAAAGCTCATCTTCCAGTTCATCGAGGCTTAGTCTGGTAAGGTCACGATGGGTGCAGGTGTGCGATCCCAGCTCCATACCTTCATTTATCCAGTGATGGAGCTGATCCCAGTTCATTGTTGTACATGAGGGTTTGTTTTTGTAATTTTCCCAGTCATTGGGTGTGCCGACCCAGTTGGCAATAGGGAACACTGTGCCTCGGAAATCATATGATGTCATGATAGGCAGGGCGTTGGTTATGTTGTCCACATACCCATCGTCGAAGGTAATAACCACAGATTTATCTGGCAGGGTAAATCCTCTGGTGAGAGTATCAATCAACTGAAGGAGAGAAACTGTTTTATAACCGGCCCGCCATAATAGCTCCATTTGCTGTTTGAATATGTAAGGTGGGACGCTGTTGCGGTCGCCTGGTATTTCGCTTATTCGGTGATACATCAAGATAGGCACGCGCTTCATGGACACTGCACCTTCTTTGCATCATAGTAGACTGTTATTATCCGGTCGGCCATTTTGTCTACGCTGAAGTATTGTTCTATTCGTTGTCTTCCGGCTTGCCCCATCTGTATGGCTTCGGCACGATGTGTTGATAACCAAACCAGCCGATCGGCAAGAGCTTCATCATCCATATATGGAACTAGAAATCCTGTTTTGTTCTGTTCAACTACTTCGGGAACTCCGCCTACAGCGTAGGCGACGGTCGGCTTTTCGCAAGCCATGGCTTCTGCAAGGCTTAGGCCGAATGTTTCACTAAACGTCGGTAAAGCAACAGCATCAACTGCTGGCAAGATATCGGGTATATCTTGCCGAGCACCCAAAAAATGGATTCTATCGGCCACATTCAGTTCGCAAGCCATATCCTGGAAATACTGCAGATACCGACCGCTGCCGATCATGACGGCATGCCAATTGGCACATTCCGAGTG
>CAZFLA010000113.1:0-11509 GCA_964519405.1 uncultured bacterium | reverse complement strand
GTTGCATCCCTTCACAAACTGATCAACATAGTCGCCATAACTGGTGCATCCGAAAAATGGGAACTGCATCGTGCTGGGATACAAGTTAATATAAGGCAACAGATTGGAATCAGCTTTGCGTACAGCCTTTACCATGAAGTTCAGCCAAGGAAAGTCCGATGGCAGCGGCTCATCACGAAGGTTAACTCCAATCAATGCGGGGTTGCCCTTTGCCGATGCAACAAGCTTCTTGATCGCCTGTACAGCCTGCTCTTCGTTCATCTTGTCGTTAATGGGATTGTCGGATGTAATCACACCTAAGCCATACTTATTGGCGTATTTTAGGGTGGCCATCGGTCCAAAACCCGTCGCATTGAAGCCGCATTCCCATAAATCCTTCATGGTCGCATCCATATCATGGGTGCTGCCCCAGAACGACTTCATCCATGGGTCGTTCGTCTTGTCCATCTCAGGCATGCCGCCCCATGGAAGGATGATAAAGTCACGGGCATTGACCCGTCCTTTTGTGTATGGGTTCTCGTTTTTGGCATACGCACTCACTAGCAGGTTAGCCATGATCAGGCCTCCTATTACCACACTGCGAAAATGCATCTATTACTCCTTTGATAATGTCACTAACCGTATTTATACTGGTTACCGCATAGTTCGCGATATTTGGTGGTAATTCCTTCAATACACCAAAATATCGATCGCAGCCTGGGCTGTCATCTCGCTAGTGTTCCTGTATATGACACAGCCATCCCCGCTATTTTTGCACATGAACAAGCACTCCCTGACCTGGAGCCAGCCAGAGATGCTCACCACTAAAGCCGTCTTCCTCGCCTGTATATGGGTTCGTGAAGGCCATATCACCCTCTTGTTTGAACTTCGGCACCACATTCGTGCTGCTGGTTATGCTCTTGTTCACAAGCAAGACATACGGCACTTTGTTGGCATCTTCGAACTCTCCAACCAGTAGATTCTCACCATCAACTGCACTCAGGTGTTGGCTGCTCTCCAATCCTCGGCAGCCCTTAGGGATGTTGGTCGTATGAAATACATTCACGCTGTGCAGTTTCAGATAGGTCGGTGCCAGCCGATGAACCTGAAGATTCGCAAACTGGATATAGTCCCAGGTCTTAGTCTTCTTACCAAACTGGTTGATGGCAGCTTGCCGGAAGTTTCCCGATGTCGGCGTGTAGTATGTGAAATAGGCTAAACCCTTCACGCCGTATGCGAGGCTGGAAAACACCTGAAGACTGATCGTGGCTTGTGTCGGCTCAGCATACTTGAAATGGGCATTACTCAACACGATATTCCACAGCGGCAGACGGTAATAGAGCGCCTTATTGCGCATTATTTCCAGGTTTGAGTAATATCGGTCGGCATCAAACCCCTTATCCTCAAACAACGAGTAGTTGTCATAACAAAGCATTTTGGGATGGCATTCATTAACGAACCTATCGACGTAGGCATCATAACTCTCTGCACCCAACATACCCACTGGTGCGTAATTCGGTAATAGATTGACGTATGGACGGATATTCGGATTTATGTTCTTCAACGTGTTAACAGACCTGGCGATCTGTTTGAACGCAGACGATGAGGGTTCATCCTGCAGAAAGACACCCAGCAATGCGGGCTCTTTCGCGGTTGATGCCAGCCACTTTTTGGTCGATGTCAAAGCATCGGCATCACTTAGCTTCTTTATCGACGGCATGCCAGAGGCGATGATCGACAGATTATGCTTCTTCGCAGCGGTGATATTGCCTATGTCGGTGATACCTGCGGTGTTGAAGCCGGCATCGTAGATATCCTGCATCACCGCATCAATATTGTTGCTGTAGCCCCAGAATCCGCCTTGTTTACTGGGCAATCCGCCCCATGGCAATATCGCGATTTGCGCAGCGCTGACCCGTGCGTTGGGTTTGTTGATATCCGGTTCGGCCGCACACACACACGTCGTTAGAATTGCTAAGAGTGAGATACTGCCCCACACCTTAGTGAGAACCATTATGATAAACTCCTCGTCGACTTATTATCACTTTTGTGACTTGGTAACCTGCAGAACCACAGTGTCATACTGAGGCACTTGAAGTCGGATGTTCGTAACACCGCGACCAATCGATTTGCCGGTGAACGCGTCGGTGACATTAGCTGCATAGGGCAGCTTCACCTCTCGAGTGGCTGTTTGACTGCCATGCAGACCAATTGTGTTTGGCCCGATATATATGGGTTGGTCATCAACACTATATACCGGTATGCCCGCCTGTTTGGCGATAGTTCGGATCATATCAGTGCTAAGGTGCGGAGCTGCCGAATAGATTGAGCTCCAGTTGGGGTATTTCTTTAACACAACGCCTGGTCTTCCGGCGAGATCAGCAGGCGAAGTTACCGTGCCTATTAACTCTACCTGTGTATCCACAGGCAGGATGATGGGTGAAAAGGCATTACTGCTGCCGTATGACTGCCCATCACGCGGCTGCACCGTGACCATTCCGCGGGTATTGTTTAGTTGTAACGAGATGCCAGTGAGTTTTGAGCTGTTGTCGATGTTTATGGAGCCATCGCAGATACCAGGCGCCCACACCCATGCCAATACCCGTTGATCGGATTTCAGATTTGTGTTGATCCAATTAACAGTGTTCGGTGAAAGATGCAGTGAATCGAGGAAAAGATAGGCTTTGTATTTCGGCATAGCTGGGTTACCAAGGTCACTGTCCAGATACACATCAAACGGAACACCCGCGCGATGCAGCGCCTCGCGTTGGATATACACAGCAGACTGCATGGGGTCTACTTGGTAGTTGGTATACGGAGACACGCTGTCACTTACAATAACCGCCAGCCGGTTTCCGTTCAGCGGGCTGTTAGTGTTTTGCGCATTCACCGTTAAGGAAGCCATCTTCTTCACTTCTGCCAGCAGGCTTGGGCTTTTGGTATACCATGGCAAGCTGAAGCAATACCAATAAACAGGTGAACCCGCCGCGGTATACATGGCCCACTCGCGTCGTAATACACCGATGGCCTGCTGCTCTGTATCTACCCTGCCGAAACCGGACGCGGGGTCTGATAGGTGTGTGCGGATATCAGCCTGATCAATCCACACCTTGTTGTGCAATCGGACCGAGCCAATCGCGCTCATGTAACCGCCGGTGCCTCCGGCTTGCCGATTATAATAGGAGGTCGGCGACATCAAGTAATCCACGTTCGGACTGCGCAGCAGGCCGCCTAGACCGAAGTGCCCGGTGTTCTGTGTGCAACCGCCGCCATAGAATTGCTCCTGCACATATCCGTAGAACACGCCAGTGATCTTTTTATAGTTCGTTTCGCGTTTGATCACCGCGCAGAAGGTGTCTATTGTATCGGCCGTCAGTAAGCTTAGGAACTCGGTGTAGTCTATAACTGACTGCTCAGTTTTGGGGTCACGAATGCTGCCATTATCCGACTTCATGCGTTCGGATGGAGTGGGTATAGACGCTGATGCCAAAGTAACCGAACTATTGTTCCATGCCGCCTGCAGCTTAGCATCCGTAAGATATCGGCTCTTCAACCAGCTTCGGAAGCGCTTCTGCATCGGCTGGCTATAGTCCAGGTATTTATTATCCTGTCCGCCATGATACATCCATTCATAGCTGCCCCCCGCGCTGGGGTGGTATCCCACAATGCGGTCAGCGTAGGGCGATTGTTCGAGATGCCTCACGAACTTCGCCAGAGCTTGGCTAGCTTCCTTACGCCAGATCTCGGAGGCAAAACTGACCGTCTGGTGTCCATACCGCATGAACACATTGCCATCAATGTCGCAGCAGAGCTGTTGCTGCCACCAGTCACCCTCAGGTGGTGTCATCGGAGCCGCTAAATCGACATAGAAGAAAGGGATTACCCGTGCTTGCGGATCGTCATCAAATAGGTCAGCAAGCATGGAATCTGTCAGCGAATAGTCATACTCGTTGTTGCCGACCCAACCCATCTGGCGGGTCTCCAGCCAGTAAAGATGCACATTCGAGTTACCAAACAAGCGAACCTGGTCGCGGTTATCTGCTTCATACATATAACCCATCATGGGCAGCGTTTTGGAGCCCTCGAATATCTGGGGTGTGCCATTAAACTGCTTCACCGTATATGCAGGCGTGGCTCTTTTGGAGCTGCTGATGGTGATGTGCCCCATGATATTATTCGGATGGTTCGTCAGCGCATTCATGGGCATATAGAGTTCGGCATCATACACACCAGGCCACATACGCTCTGGCAGTTTTAGGTTGATCGGGCCAATGGCGTTGACTTTACCTAGCGCGAGCTTCGCGGTATCGACTTTTGCGCGAGCAGCTGTGATGCCGCTGCGGCTAAGTCTTACCTCACAGGGCTGAGCGATGGGGCTGTTCGGCTTGAGTTTCAAGCTGATTTTCAGAGCTTGACCGGCATTCGCGCTCTTTGGCAGGGACACGGCGACAAGCTCGGTTTTCGAAAGCTCCGGCGACTCCACAGTAATGCCATCTAGCTTTACAGTGATCCGCTGCCCCACAGGATAGTCACTGAGCACCGCGATGATCTGGGATGTCGGCAGGTCAAGCATGGTGTCATCATCTTTGCTCCATGGCGCCAGCGAACAGTTTTTCAAAGGGAAGCGCACATAATGCCATTGATTGTCGGTATTGAGAGGCACCGGCGGGAATGCGTAGATGCTTCCATCGGCTTCGACCAGGTCAAGCGCAAATGAGACTTTACCCCCCGCGACATTTTGAACCCACGCGCCAATGGCCGCAGCAGGCGCTTTCACGGCGGCGTATCCCCAGATATCGGAACCTGGCTGCTTGGGCGTGAAATCCAGTTTCACACAGCTGCCTGAATGCCCATTGGGATCGATGCTCATATGCCAGTCTGTATATTCAAGCGCCATTCGGTCGGCATCTCGGCGCGTTCCCCAGTTGCGCAGGTTGTTGAAATCCTCAACTACTGTGGTGTTCGTGACGGCATGCAGCGATGCTGATGTCATGATCAACAACAAGGTCACAGTGAGGGCGTAAGAGCGTAAGGCGTTTCTGAGCATCATGCATGTCTCCCTATTTCATCGGCTGACTTGTGGCATCCATACCAAATGGCTGACATCACTGAGCTAATGTTCGCGAGAAGAGGGATCGATACCTGCAGGATTGCTGCGGAACACAGGCGAACAGGTATTATAAGGTAAATACCGACACAACCAAGGTTTCCTAATGATGAGCAGTTACCCTATTCCGACAAGCATTTATCACATAACTCATATCGACAACCTGCCTGCCATCATCGACACAGGGTGTCTCTATTCGGATAATCGATTGGCTTTCTACAGCGGAAACTATATTCGTATTGGATATTCGCATATTAAACTGCGCAGACAACAGATGATCGGAAGTTATGTGCCATTCTATTATGCTCCGCGTTCTCCCATGCTATATGTGATTGCTAACGGTGGTGTTGATGGTTACCAGGGTGGGCAGGAGCCGATTATCTACCTAGTATCAACAGTGCAGATGGTAGTCAACAGTGGAACTAGTTTTTTGATATCAGATGGCAACGCTGCGACGATCGAAACGAGATTGTATGACACAATTGATGGATTAAACTATGTAGATTGGTCTGTGATGGATAGTGAGTACTGGAACAACACTGCACAATTTCCTGATCGAAAACGACGTCGACAAGCCGAATTCCTCGTTCAAGGTTCCTTTCCCATAAAATCACTCACAGAAATTGGTACATACTCAGAGGAAGTCGCTTTGCGGGTAAGGAAGCAGTTTGAACATACCGCATACAGCCCTGTTATATCTGCCCATCGAAATTGGTACTATTAAAATACTATGATTACATATGGCTCCGGAAATATACTCAATGCAGATACAGATGCCCTAGTAAACACTGTTAATACAGTTGGTATTATGGGCAAGGGTATCGCTTTGCAATTTAAGTTAGCTTACCCAGATATGTATAAAAAGTATGTCTCAGACTGCAAACAGAACAGAGTCGAGCTTCAAAAGATGCATGTCTATCGGCTAGATGCCATCATGCGGCCGTATTATATCATTAACTTCCCTACCAAAGCGCATTGGAAATCCAATAGTCAGTTAGCGGACATAGAAGGTGGATTACATGATCTTGCTCGTGTCATTGATGAATACGGCATCACTTCCATTGCGATACCACCATTAGGATGCGGCTTAGGCGGGCTTCAATGGTCCCAGGTTCTGCCATTAATCACTCGCATCTTGGAACCGCTGTCTGATGTAAATATCATCATATACCCTCCTGCTGGGTCACCTTCATCCCAGGCAATAGTGACCAGCGATGAGCATGTTTCGCTAACGGTGGTTCGAGCAACCATTGTGGAGCTAATTTCGCGATATAACCAAATTGCTTTGTGTTCAACAAGGCTTGAGGCACAAAAGTTGTTGTATTTTGCCACCGAAGCAGGTATCGCCACAGCTTTCGATTTTGAAAAGAAGCAGTTTGGGCCATATTCGCGTAAGCTTCATCAAGCGATCATCGGGCTTGAAGGACGTTACATTAAGGGGTATGGAGACGGATGCGGCGGACTTAACAGCGGCTGGGCACAAATCATGACAGTTCCCGCAGTTTTACCGGAAGTCCGTAATTATCTAGCCGATTATCCAACCGTGATGGCTTCTATTGAACGAGTGGAAAGGCTGGTGACCGGCTTTGAAACACCATTGGGAATGGAGTTACTAGCCACCATTCATTGGATTATCACTCGTGAAAATCCGAACGCCGGTTGTGATATAGAGATGCTCACATCAGAAATCGGCAAATGGGCGCGTCGCAAAGCGAAATTGTTCAAGCCTGATCACATAGAGATGGCATTGTCCCGACTTCGAGAAGAGGGGTGGATACCATCCTAACCATGGTGTATCCCCTTCCCGCTGTTGCGGGAAGGGGGACGGTTGACTATCCCTTGGTGAACTGCACCCGCAGGCTTTGACCGGCTTCCAGTGTGACGGTTTGCGGGAATCGCAGAATACCCTCGGCATACTGGAACGGCACGCCTTTTCCACCAACGATGACACTTTGAGGTATACCTGGGGTTTTCGGTTGCAGCTTGAGGCTGTTCAGCTGCAGGCTTCCGCCGCGAAGCTGGATGCTGGCGTTTCGCCCCACAAAATCCACGGTACCCCAACCGCTGTCCAAAGACCACAAGCACATAAACTTGTTTCCGTCCCACATGCGAGGAGCGAATCCAAGATAGCGCTTGACCATGTCAAACTCCATCCCGCTCACTGTAGGCAGCAACGCGAAACTCGCCATGCTGCGTGCATAGTTGTTGCCGCATTCAAACTCATTCCATGGGTTGCGTTTCTCTCCATCATAGCGGTCACGCACGGCGGAGACCACTTTCATGCCTTGTTTACCCAGACCTTCTTGGATCATATGAATACCGGCTTGATATTCAAAGCCATTCATGGCTTCTTCGGCGTATGTTAATGGGAAGTAAGGCTTCTTCGATTCATCAGGCCAGTGGCAGATAACCGTAGCGGCCTCGCCATTCACTGCATAGATACGCCAGCTGTTATAAAAGCTGCGCATGGTTGGCTTGTAGTTATATTTATAGATAGCCGCTAACGATTTGGTAACCAACTCATGGTCGAATATCTCGCCCAATCCGCAGAGGTTCGCGTGCCATTGAGCAACCACTTGGTCGATATGGCACCCTTCGCCGATCTGATGGCGTATCTGCTGCGTTTCCTCATCCCAGTAGAAGTCATATACGGATCCAAACACTCCATCGGCATCTGTGTAGCGATCCAGGATGCTTTTATCGGTGAAGTCTACTTTCTGATGGAAATACTCACCGTTGAAGCATGTGCTTTCTATCGTCTTTTTGCCGTTAGCAAAGAGTCTGCGGTAGAGTTCGGCGCTGTCGGGTTCGCCCATCGCATCAGCCATTTCTGCAGCAGCTTTGAGTGCAGCGAGATAGAAACCAGTGAGGTAACTGTTCGCCCCGAAAAGCTCCGTGTCGAGTGTGTGGTGCTGACGGCCTTCCAGAACGCCATCTTTATCGGCATCCCACTTATCTTCGTTAGAGTCACTCCAAGCCCACTCCAGGCTAAGCTTCACTTTAGGCCACCACTGACGCAGCCACTCGGTGTCACCGCTGATCTTCCACTCACGAAAAACCTTAATCACGCCGCCAAACTGACCATCCGCGCACGCATGGTAGACCATAGCATCGCGTCCTAACGGAAGCATGATGCGAAAGCTCATATGACCATCTTCGCGCAGGTTATATGTATATTCAAGCTCTCTAAAACTGCGCTCTAGTTTTGGGAATAGGAACGGCAGCGCGTAGGCGTAGTTCCATACATGCGTGCAGCTTCCTTCGCAGCAGCCGATCCGCTGGCAGCAGCCTTCAAACCCATAGAAGGAGCCATCTGTCAACCGCAGGCATGTTGCCGACTTCAAAATAGACACATTCGCTGAAATGGCATCGAGCATGGGCTCGGGTAAGGTGCTGCTGAACAGGGCATCGTGATACGCTTCGGTTTCCGCGCGCAGTCTATCCCATTCGGAGAGACAGTATTTGGCGGTTTCCACACTGTCTTTCCACTGCGTGGCATACCAGTTTGTCCACATATTCATTTGCTGTTCAGACTGGTTGCTGCAGCAGCAATCGGAGCCAGAACACTTTTTGGGGTTCCAGAAGTTCACATGGTTTGGAAAGCTCCATGCGATGACGAATTTGATACGCCTAGTTTCACCAGGATTTAGACTAACCATTCCGCTGACCACGCCTGTGTCACCGCCAGGAACGTCGGCATCTGCAGGGTAGGGGTCATAGTTGCGTGCGACGAGTTCATCAGGCTGTATGAACTGCCGCCAGAACAGGGCTACATGCCCTGTGCGGCTCCAGTAGTGCTGGATATTACCCGATGCGTCATCGGTGCCAATGGTTAAGTCGCCATATTCTGGAGCATCTGGAGTGAACTTCGAACTGCCAAGTTTCAGCAAAGTGAGCTCTTTGTCGTCTACAGAGCTATTCACATTGTTTTTCGGCAGTGGGTTACATACCGATAGTGCAACCGTATAATCTACGGCCACCTCGTAAGTGTTGCATATTTCCACTTCGAAGAACGCCGCGGGGATGCTGGAGTCATAATCGTTAAGCGGAATCAAGGGGTTAAATGCGTGCAGAGTGACCCTGCCAGGAAAGCTCTTGTCCTTGAATCGCAGTGCCGCAAACGGATACTCACCATCGAATACGGCGTCCTTAAAATGCGGAAAGCCCGCCATGGTGTCACGCCCAATGCCGTTGCCGTTGCCGCTGGGGTCGACATATGGAGGCAGCTGGTCGCTGTGCATCACCCGTGCATCAAGAACCTCACCTTCGCTCTCAGCTTTTATAGCGAAGTGGCTAAAGCCATTTAGGCTGAACTTGTTGGGATGGTTTTGAATTTCCCAGTCGACCAGACGTCCGTTGCCGCCTAAGCCGATGGAACCTGTACCAATTCCGCCCAGTGGGAAAGAGATCGTCTGGGTTTTACGTCCGCTGTATTTCACGAGATGTCCTCCAGTATATCGATAGTCACGAGCTCATATGTGTTACCTCATGATACCCAAGTGTGGATGTGAGAACAAGCAGGATAACGTTGGATTTGGGTAGATATGTTGTCGATGATCATATCACTTCAGAAATGCTCATCTCAGCACATACCATGTCAAGAAAACCTGGCGAGTAGCGCCGATACATAAAGACCACAATTGATGCTCAAACTACACAATTTGGTTCGGTATGCAAGCTTGATGACGCGCTTTGACTAATTGTCGTTTTTACGCTTGGTTAAATTAGATGAGATGGCCACTCTATGCTATAATATTACTGTATCTAGAGAGGCCCATATGGGGGTCCGGCAACCGGGCTGGAGACGCCAACGGTGCCAGAGGGCAGCTGCCCTTGATACGCGGATTATAATGCCGAAAAATGGTCTCCCTGCAGGTTTAAGCGGATATCTGACAGCGCCTTCACCTCTGGATACGGTGATAGGCGTTTTTTTGTGTCAGTTTTTACCCAGGTAAGGCCGATATGAATGAAAGGAACATGGTTTCAATGCCCAAACAGTCCTCAATCTTCACATCCGAATCTGTGTCTGAGGGTCACCCCGACAAAGTATGCGACACAATCGCTGACAGCATACTTGATGCCTGCTTAGAACAAGATAAATCTAGCCACGTCGCCTGCGAGGTTCTCGCAAAATCAGGTCATGTCATTTTAGCTGGCGAAATCAGCACAAATGCCGAATTCGATTATGACCAGATCGTTAAGTCGGCGATTCGCGAAATTGGATATATAGATAACAACGAGCCCTTTAACGCCGATACCGTAAAAATTAAAAACCTGCTTGACAAGCAGAGTGACGAGATAAATAGAGCTGTTACGGAAAAAAAAGATCACCTTGATCAAGGCGCTGGCGATCAAGGCATCATGTTTGGATACGCGTGCAGTGAAACCCCTGAACTCATGCCGCTGCCCATACAGCTCGCTCACAAGCTCGCTTTTGAGATGGCGGTTGACAGAAAAGAGGGTCTAAATCTAGGTCTTCGCCCAGACAGTAAAACCCAGGTCAGTGTGCGCTACGATGGAATCACCCCGGTTCAGGTAGAGACGGTACTCGTCAGCACCCAGCACGCCGAAGAATACACCCAAGAGCAGATACGGCAGTATGTGATGGAAGTTTTGGCCCCGCGTGCTTTAGGTGAGTGGTATCGTACCGGCATCGAGTTCATCACAAATCCTAGCGGACGCTTCACCTTTGGCGGTCCGTCTGCCGACTGCGGCGTTACCGGACGCAAGATTATCGTAGACACCTATGGCGGCGCAGCGCGGCATGGCGGCGGTGCCTTCAGCGGTAAGGACCCAAGTAAAGTCGACCGCAGTTCCGCATATTTCTGCCGATATGTCGCTAGAGAGATCATCAAAGCAGGTATCGCCAAACGGGCTGAACTTCAGGTAGCTTATGCCATCGGACAGGCGCAGCCTGTCAGCGTGCTTGTTGAGACATTCGGCACTGGCTGCTCCGAAGAAGCAGAGCAGTTTGTTGTGAAAAACTTCGACTTCCGGCCTGCTGCCATCATTGAGCGGCTCAATCTCCTGCGACCGATTTACAAGTCAACCACCAACTACGGGCACTTCGGCAAGTCATACCTGCCGTGGGAAGCCTAAGAAAATAGCTGTAAAGGGCGGTTTATCCGCCCTTTCACACAGATGAACGACTTTGATTTCAATGTCACATTAAGCTGGCCTGGCAAAAGCGCCATCGATAGAAATCAACTTCCGCCTGTTCCCGATCTCCGCGAAGTCTGGGGGCAAAACGGCGGAATGCTCATCCATGCCGATTGCCTCTGTGCCCCACAAATCCCAGAGCAGCCAAAACTCATTTACCTAGACCCCCCATTCGATATGGGCACTCGGTTTATGGCCAATGTGGTGTTGGCTAATAGCAAATCCGTGCCTGCACCAACCGGATTCCGTGATGCATGGGGCATC
>CAZFLA010000112.1:0-11633 GCA_964519405.1 uncultured bacterium | reverse complement strand
GATGGTACCGCTGACGAGACCGCGTGGGATGTTTACACCGTCAACCGCAAGACACGCACGTTAAAAATCGCCCGTTATGGAGCAGGGGCAGATCGTATCATCAAATACTAGTGCCGCTAGAAAGTGAGAGTATCGTAACAGTGTGGTTTCGATCGCAGCCGGCGGCCATATCGCGCCCGCCGGAACGCGGGCCGGTATTAGTAAGCGATGGGTGACAGTGCCCGAAACGTGACGCCGTCACGGACGGGCCACCGAACCCATCGACAGGGGCCACGGGATTACCATGATTACCAGCAGCCACAGTGCCGTGGGTTTAGTCACCCGCAGACTGCGTCTAATGCGGGTTCCCGCACCGCATGGCTTATCAAAACGGCCGGCGTCGCTGACGCTCCGGCCGGCGCAAAATACGGCCTTCCTTAAACATCAAGGACCAGGGGTAACCATAATACCTGCAGCAATCTACATGCATAGCCGGCCGGCACGTCGATGTAGCTTCACCATGTGAACTCCATTTAGCCATTGGCTCTGATGGTAACATAGTTCCATAAATTTGATGTTGCTAGAATTGGCAAATCCAGCTAATCTAAAAATGTGAACTGGCCATTTTCGCTTATTGTTACGATACTCTTAGCTATGCTGCTTCAGGTTCTTCCCAACCGGGAAGCCTGGAGCGGCTGGCTGCAGCTCATCCCTTCAGGATTTCCCGTATGGGCACCGCTGACGTCGTTGTTTATGCATGCCAGTTGGTCGCACCTCGTTGGGAATATCGTGGGCTTGTTGATGTTTTACTTTCCGCTGGAACTGCGGATTCGCGCACGCGAGAGTCTGATTGTGGTGTGGGTGGCTGCCTGTGTTGGCAACTTAGGTCAGGCGATGTTCACCAGTTGGCTCCGCCCTGATTTAGCTAGCAATCCGCAGATGGGTTTGAGTACTCTGGTATATGGCGCCTTGGGACTTTGCGCGGTGCGCTTCGCCCATGTCGGCGTGAAGTTTGGCAAGGTGAAAGTGCCGGTTATCCCTATCAGCGCCGTGATGATTGTGGTGCAGCAGCTTGGTATCCTGATGAGCAGTTTTGCCGAGGGACAGATGCATGTCGGTTATGCCGGGCATCTGCTGGCGTTTGTCTTCGCCGTGGGCATGGCTTATGCGTTCGGCATCGATGTGGCCGCCACTCGGCTGGTTTTGCTGCGCGATATCGAGGCTAGCCATCAAAATGGTGACCTCATCAACACCGCCAAACTCTGTCGGCAGTGGGCCGTGCTGGAGCCTGATAGTGCTGCTGCATTGCTTGCTGCGGCCAGAAGCGCCCGTGATTTAGCAGATTTGGATACTGCCCACAGATACTACCGAGCAGCCGAACAACTGCTTCGACGGCAGATGAACACCGCAGCGGCCGATGAAGTGCTTCGTGAGGCGCGTTTATAAAGGCGTGCCATACCACATTATCGCTTGTGATTATTAAATCGGCTTCATGGTCGCACGGTATCATCTTGACAAAGCTAGATGCGGCAAGTACCCTCTATTAGGTATCATCAAATGGAGTACATCATGTCAGAAACGATCCTCAATAAGCTTCAAATTACATTAAATACAGACATTGGTCAGTTCAGTGAACCTCGTCACAACAGTATTCAGGAAGCGCTAGGGCCTGATTTTGTGCCGCAGCAAACGCAAATGCCCGGATTTCTTGGATACATCAACAACGCCGGTCAAGAGGGACTGTTTGTTAGCCCTCAGCAAGTGATCTATGTGCGTGAATCTCAAACGATCGAGCCAGATTCGGTGAAAAACATCCGTGCATTATCTGCCTTCCGCGATGCGTTGATGTTGAGTGACAGCTTTACCGGCGGAGTGCAGTGGATTGGCCGCCGTGATGCTAACGGCGCTTCCACCGAATCCAGTGTTGATAACTTCCTGTGCCTGGCAGGTGATACACTGCGCGGTCATTTTAATGGGCAGCTGCGTGGAGTTGGACTTCGGTTTACATTTGAAGAAGCCATGTTCCATTGCGACTTGCGGATTGAGCCGCTCTTCGCCGACCCTGCTTACTATTATCTGCAGTTTGACGCCATGACTAATGCCGCCGTCACACTCGACCAGATTCAAGTTTGCGCTTTTGATAGTGCGATGTATCTGCAGACCAAAAATGAACAGCTGCTGCAAAAACTGCTGTCAGAGGATTAATTGCTGTTGAAACTACCCCCATGGGTTCAACTAGCCATCCCCGTCGCCATCGCGGCGTGTTTGGCTCCATATAGCAATAGCTTTCGGAAGCTGCCCCATGAATCCGTTCAGGGGCTAGTGATCGCGGGGATAGTGTTTGGACTGCTGATACCGCAAACGCGTCGTCAGGTGCTTTTATGGGTGGCTGTGGGAGTTGCTGCAGCCAGCACCGCTCAACTGTTTAATATAATCGCCATGCCTGGCGCTAACCACGAGCGCATCATCGTTGAACTCTGTATGCGCATCATCGTGGGGATATTAGCAGCCTTCTGCGCTATTCGGATGGCGTTTCTTGGCGAAACGGACATAACCCAGATTGGCTACATTATGGCGCTTGGGTTTTACTTCATTGGTCACGGTTGGATAAGTATCATCGATGGCCGACGCGACTACCCTGTGCTTATCATAGGGGTGGGGGTATATGCCCTCACAATCTCCATATGGCGGCTGCTGCACTTCAAGCCCGTTAAACCGAACACAGATAAGCCTAAACGCAAGATCCACTGGCAATAACCGCACTTACGGCCTGATACCCCAGTTCCGCACAGCACTGCGTCTGTTTACTATTACCCACTTATCTGCTGACCAACAGCGTCTTGATGTTGGGAACACTACAAGGCGGTATAATATCTTCAATTGGTGACGAACCCACATGGAGCGTGATGATTAATGGAGATCGTGAAGAACGGGCAACCGACCGCCGTGATCGTAGTAGCAACAGATGCACCCAAAATGGTGCAATTTGCTGCAAACGAGATGCAGACATATATCGAGAAAATCTCAGGAGCCAAGCTGCCGATAACATCCCAGAAGCCAAATTCTGGTAATGTCATTTACATTGGTGAGAGCGATGGTACGCAGCAGCTAAGGCTGTCCACCAAAGGGTTTAAACCGGATGGCTTTCGCATTCAATCTGGGCCCAATTGGCTTGCGCTCATTGGCCGCGAAACCGAGCCATCATATGGCCTATTCAACCCGCTTACGCCTCATTATTGCTATCACGACCCAACGGGCATCAGTAAAATGGGTGAAACAGGCGCGCTGTATGCGGTCTACCACTTCTTAGAAACTGTCTGCGGTGTCCGCTGGTTTATGCCAGGAGAGCTTGGCGAGGTTGTTCCGCAGTCACGCAATGTATCTGTAGGAATAGTGAGCATCAACAAGGCGCCTGCGTTTAGCTATCGCACTCCGTATTTCAGCGAGTTTGCGGTGGCAGGTGCCGATGAGGCGTTGTGGTATCGCCGTGCGGGTTTTGGCGCTGCTCACGCCGTGACCATCATCCACTCCTTCTTGCTGCTTAACAAATACAGAAACGAGCATCCAGAGTATTTCGCAATTCTCGATGGCGAAAGGGATTTCGACAGAACCTGTGTTGGCAATGGCAGCCTGTGCCTTTCCGAGCCCGGTACGCTGACCGCTTTTGTCAATGAAGCGCGAAGCTACTTCGACAAGAACCCCGGAGCCTACGTGTTTCCTGTGATGCCCAACGATGGCTGGGAGCACATCTGCGAATGCGATAGGTGCCGCGGAAAAGACGATGAATCGATGGGAGCTGAGGGCAAACACTCCGACTACCTATGGGGATTCGTAAACAAAGTAGCCATCGAGTTAAACAAAACTCACCCCGGTAAGATGGTGGGTTGCTGTGCTTATGAGCACTATATGAGCCCGCCGAAGAACATCAAGCGTCTAGCCCCCAATGTGGCCGTGATGATCTGCAAAACGCGGTATATGTATTGGGATAAGAAGACCAAAGAGGATACTACCCGGTTTATCAAGCAGTGGAGCAGCGCCTGCCAGACGCTGTATGTGTGGGAGTATTACCTCTACGCTTCTGGTTATGACCTATCACTGAGGGGACTGCCTGTGTTCTTTCCCAAACTCATCGCCGACGACCTCAAGCGGCTTAAGAACGTCAGTCAGGGTGAGTTTGTGGAGTTTGAGAGCTGGTGCCCGGGACTTGCGGAGCCTCAATGTTTGAACCGCCCTGAGCTGATCACGCCGAATATGTATATCACTGGCAAGTTATATTGGGATGTGACGCTAAATCCCAAGAAGCTGATGGAAGACTATTGCACCAAGTTCTACGGTCCGGCTGCGAAGCAGATGAACGAGTTCTGGCAGTATGCTGAGCACATTTGGTGTGATGTGGACACCGAAAAGCGAAAGCCCATTGCATTGGCTAGCCCGGAAGATTGCGGAGCGCTGTATACGCAGCAGCGTCTGCAGCAAATGATGGCCTACTTGACGCGCGCCATCGATCAGACCAAGCAGAACACCCCAGAACGGTTGCGGATTGAGCACCTAAAGTCGCAAATAGAGCCAGCCGTGAAGCGTATGGGACGCCTGCAAAAGCCGGAGCTAAAGATACCATATGCTTCCGTTCCACCCACAGTAGACGGCAGTCTTGACGATGCATGTTGGAAATCGGCGGCCAAGTTCGACTTCTCCGACATCATGGGCGAAGATGCCAAATACCGCACCACAGGATACGCTCTGTGGGATGACACCAACCTCTACTTGGCATTTGAGAATGAGGAGCCTTCTATAGCCGGCATGACGATGCAGCAGACCAAGCGTGACGCTTTCGGCACCTGGGATGATGAGGGTATTGAGCTGTTTTTTGCCTCAGAAGAGCAAAAACAAGGTGAGTATTACCAGCTCATCATCACGGCTGCAGGCACCATTTGGGACGCCCATTTCCAGCCAGAGGTCACTTTCCCAGATAAGTGGGACAGCAGGTGCATCGTCAAAACCCAGACGAAAGACAATCGATGGATCCTGGAGATGTCAATTCCGCTGCAGGATATCGGCTTGGCGAATGCTGCGGGCAAGAAGATCACAGCGAACTTCTACCGCAACAGAAACAACAGTGATACCAAAGGCGGAGCTAGCTGGTGCGCTTGGTCGCCATCGATGTCTTCGCGCCACTATGAGCCATCGCGTTTCGGCAGCGTGAGCTTCGTTAAGGACAGCAGGTAACTTCCTGCTGTCCGCTCCTCGGCCTGCGTTTGGTGAAAGCGGTAATTAGTATTGTGTTCTCCACATAGATGAGGCTTGATATGATACCCAAAGTGACGATCTCTAGTGATATGCTGGCTTATGTCCACACGCTAAGATCTCAGTGTGAAGTTAACCGCACGAAAACCTCACCTTACGACGTTGAGATTGGTATATTGGGCGAGTTGTGTTTCGCCCAATACTACTACGGGAATTGGCGGCACAACAACGTGGTTAGGAATGCTCACAAAGTGGACTTTCCAGAGCTTGGTGTTGAAGTAAAATGCTCCTGGTTTGTTATGGATATCGATCGTCTTCACCTTGTGGTCAGGGAAGATTATGCGAAAAGCCGTAAACCCGCTGCTTATATACAGGTGATCATCGACAAGCGGTCCGCTTCGATCTCGGTCGGCGATCAGGTATATATCTGCGGATATGCCACGAGTGCGGAAGTAGATGCCGCAGAGAAGCACGATAAGGGCAGCAAGTTCGGTAAATCCGGCGGATACCTAAGCCACTGCATTCCATTGCGGTCTTTGCACCCCATATCGGAACTAGACGCCTGGCTGCAGACCTATCGGAATGGCTGCTAAGTCACTTATACCCGCTGGGCGATGTAGAGCGTGTAGAGCATCTCGTTAGCAACCGCACCGCCGTGTTGTTCGATGAGCTCATACAGCTTGGTGTCAAGCTGCTGCTTGAGATCCGCATCAAGCACCGCGTAGTTCGACTGTGTGTTCATCGAATCTACAAATTCACGGGCGGACAACTGGGTGACGGTCTTGTAGCTATACATATGGATATCTGAAAACAGATTGCTCTCTTGAATCTCCTCCACACAGCGCTGGCGGGTGTCCATGTTGTGACCAGCCTGACCGGTAGGGTTAAGCACCGGGTTTAATATGCCATCAATAGCATCTGCCAATTCGCCATGCGGACGCACCGGCAGATACCACATCAACGCCAGATACCCATCGGGCTGCAGAAGCGAGAACGACTTGGTATAGCGCACTTCAGGGGTTACCCAATGCCACGCCTGTGCACTCATAATCATGCGATAGCGTGTATCGTGCTGCGGCTGCCATTGCTCAAAAGTGGTGTTGGATACCTCGCATTTGGCATCGGGCGGGCAGTGTTTTAACATGACGTTTGACATATTGCAGCCAGGTTCAATGCAGTGTATGGTGAACCCCCGGGCGAGCATCGGCAGTGTGGCTTTGCCAGTGCCTGAGCCAACCTCAAGAACAGGCTCATCGGGCGTTAAGCCAGTGTGTCGGATGAGGTCATCGAATAGCTCAGCGGGGTATCCGGGCCGTATCTGGTGGTATAGTTCCGCATGGGTATCGAAAGACTGATCACGTCGCATAAGGGCACCTCCAGATACATCATGTTTATCGGCGTTTGCGCCGCATGGTATATTCCTATTCTAGCAGACCTAAAACGAAATATGCCTCCACCGCAAATGCGGCGGAGGCATATGAGGCTCTCTAGATATCTACCAGCGGATCTGGTAGCTCTTGAGTGTCTTCAGGTAGTTCGCGCGGGCGAAGGCTGCTGGTTCTGCCACATTCTGCTGGCTCATGCTGCCAATGCACTGTGCTGCACTTTCGTAATCGTGCTCAGTCAACCAATCGCTCATTTCCTGAACTATCTCACCGATTCGTGCTGGGCCTTTGTCTAGCACTTCACTGGCGACCATAGCAACCTTAGCGCCAGCCATCAGCGCCTTCAGCGCGTCAGAGCCGGAGTGCACACCGGTTGTCAGGGCCAAGTCAGCTGTCACCTTGCCGTAGAGAATAGCCACCCATCGTAATGCGAGGCGCATCTCATAGCTCTTGCTCAGCTTAAGGTCAGGAACAACCTCAAGTTCTTCAAGATCAAGGTCTGGCTGATAGAAGCGGTTGAACAGCACCAGGCTGTCTGCACCGGCTTCAGCAAAGCGATTGATCACCCATGGGGTGGCACTGAAGTATGGGCTGAGCTTCATGGCTACCGGAATACTGACGGCTTTTTTAACGTCCTTCAGCACATCGATATACATTTGCTCAATTTCGCTGCTGGTGATCTTGGCATCGGTAGGCAGATAGTAGAGGTTTAGCTCTAGTGCATCTGCACCGGCATCCATGATCTTCTTGGCGTAATCTACCCAGCCACCAGTGCTAACACCGTTCAGGCTGCCAATGATTGGCACATCAACCAACTTCTTACCCTCTTTGATGAGGTTAAGGTAGGCGTCTGGACCAACTTTATAGTCATCAGCGTCAGGAAAATAGCTAATGGCCTCGGCAGAACTCTCAGTACCCGATGTCAGGTAGTAGTCGAGGTGATGCCCCTCCATTGCGATCTGCTCTTCAAAAAGCGAATGCATCACAATGGCGCCGACACCGGCGTCTGCCAGCTTCTTGATGCCCTCAACACTGTAGGTGATGGGTGACGAAGAGGCGACGATGGGGTTTTTCAGCTCTAGCCCCAAGTATGTTGTTCTAAGATCCATTGTCATCTCCTTCTCCGTTAAGCCTGATCAGCACTGCCCGGAGCCGCTGCCAGCATTTTGAAGTGCTTCAGACGCTCTAGAACTGCTGCTTGAGATATTTTAGCTAACCGGGCTGCCGCTTCTGGATTTGATTTCATCAGGATCTTAAAGCGTCCTTCAGTTGAAATGTAGTCCTTAAGCGGAATCTTAGGATCTTTTGAGTCCAGTGTGAATGGGTTTTTGCCCTCTGCTGCCAGAGCTGGATTATAGCTCCACAGCGGCCAATAACCGCAGTCCACAGCCAGTTTCTGCTGTGCAATACCATTGCTCATGTCGATGCCATGGGCAATACAGTGTGAGTAGGCGATAATCAGGGATGGACCGTCGTAAGCTTCTGCTTCTTGGATGACCCGCAAAGCGTGAGCTTCGTTCGCGCCCAAGGCAATCTGCCCAACGAACACGTTGCCATAGGTTGACTGCATAAGGCCGAGGTCCTTCTTACCGGACTCTTTACCGCCTGCAGCAAACTTAGCGACAGCACCGAATGGTGTTGACTTACTGGCCTGACCACCGGTATTGGAGTAGACTTCGGTATCTAGAACCATCACGTTCACGTTGAGGCCGCTGGCCAGCACGTGATCTAGTCCGCCGTAACCGATGTCGTATGCCCAACCGTCACCACCGAATATCCACACGCTGCGCTTCACTAGCTGGTCGATAACACCAAACAAAGCTGCTGTTTCAGCATCACTGCATCCTGCGAGTTTTGCTTTCACTTCAGCCACTCTGGCACGCTGTGCAGAGTAGTCGGCTTCACAGCTCTGTTTAGCTGTCAGTATTGCATTCACCAACTCTTCGCCAAGCACGTCAACCTTCTTTTGCAGAAGATCGGCGGCAAAACCGCTCTGTTGGTCAATAGCTAGCCGTAAACCAAGTCCGAACTCTGCGTTATCCTCAAACAGGCTGTTAGCCCATGCTGGGCCGCGGCCGTTCTTGTCTTTGCACCAAGGAGTTGTGGGCAGGTTTGCGCCGTAGATACTGGAACATCCAGTTGCGTTGGCAACAACCATGCGGTCACCAAACATCTGGCTGATGATTTTAACATACGGGGTTTCGCCGCATCCTGAGCATGCTCCGCTGAATTCGAAGTATGGCTCAAGCAACTGCAGGTTCTTCGTCATGTTAAAGCGCAGACCACATGCGCGATCGACAACAGGAAGGCCCTTGAAGAACTCCCAGTCAGCGATGCCTTGCTCTACGACGTCATCAATTGGAGTCATGTTGATAGCCTTCAGGCTAACATTACTCTTGTTCTTAGCAGGGCAGTAGTTCACGCAAAGTCCACAGCCGGTACAGTCTTCAACTGACACAGCGATGGAATACTTCTTGCCTTCGAACTCTTTCCACTTGGCGTTGGTTGCCTTGAAGCCTGCTGGAGCTGCTGCCAGATCAGACTCCTCGATGATCTTGCTGCGGATGACTCCGTGCGGGCAGACCAAAGAGCACTTGCCGCACTGGATACAGGTGTTTGGATCCCAAACAGGCACTTCCAGGGCGATTCGGCGGCGCTCCCACTGAGTGGTGCCTACCGGGAATGTTCCATCTGCGGGCATCATGCTGACAGGGCAATCGTCTCCCTTGCCTGCGATGATACCAGCGGTAAGGCCTTGAACAAACTCAGGTGCCTCTTCTGGTACAGGCTTGCGGATCTCGATATTGCTGGTTACTGCAGCAGGAACAGCCACTTCATAAAGATGCTCAATAGCAGCATCGACTGCGTTGAAGTTCTGCTGAACAACAGCGTCGCCGCGCTTGCCATAAGTCTTCTTAATGGCTTTCTTAATGTGTGCGATCGCTTCTTCACGAGGAAGAACGCCAGAGATAGCAAAGAAGCATGTCTGCATGATGGTGTTAATGCGAACACCCATGTTTGTCTGCTTTGCGACCTCGTATGCGTTGATCACATACATGCGGATCTTCTTGTCGATGATCTGCTGCTGCATAATCTTCGGCAAGGTATCCCAAACCTCATCCTTGCTATATTGAGTGTTCAATAAGAAGGTGCCGTTGTTCGCAGCAGAACTTAACACATCGTAGCGATGGATGAAGTTGCTCTGGTGAACGGCGATGAAGTTTGCTTTTTGAATTTGATAGTGCGCTCGGATGGGGCGTGGTCCAAATCGCAGGTGCGAAATGGTAAGGCCGCCCGACTTCTTACTGTCATAAACGAAGTAGCCTTGAGCGTAGTTATCGGTGTCTTCACCGATGATCTTAATGGAGTTCTTGTTGGCTCCAACCGTACCATCAGCTCCCAATCCCCAGAACATAGCCCGGGTTACGTCTTCGTTTTCAACATGGAAGTCTGGTATATCAAGGCTGGTGTGGTTTACATCGTCGTTAATACCAACAGAGAAGTGATTGACAGGCTGTGCTTTCGCCAGCTCATCATAAACAGCTTTCGCCATAGCAGGAGTGAACTCTTTGGAGCTCAAACCGTAGATACCGCCGACGACCTTAACAGGTAACTCACCGGTGGTATTGTAGCGCTCTAGGTAAGCTGTCTGAACATCCTGGTACAAAGGCTCACCAGCAGAACCTGGCTCCTTGCATCGGTCTAGACATGCGATGGACTTGACCGTTGCAGGTAGGGCTTCCAGCAGGTGTTTTGCGGAGAATGGGCGGTATAGGCGGACTTTGAGAACGCCAACCTTTTCGCCAGCAGCGTTCATAGCTGCGGCGGCCTCTTCGCAAGTTTCGCAGCCGCTGCCCATCGCAATGATCACACGCTCGGCGTCGGGAGCACCGACGTAATCGAACAGATGATATTGTCGACCGACAATAGCGGCAAACTTATCCATTGCCTTTTGTACGATTTCTGGAGTGGCTTTGTAATATGGATTAGCGGCTTCGCGACCCTGGAAAAAGACATCAGGGTTTTGAGCGGTACCGCGTACCACTGGGTTATCAGGATTTAATCCACGCGCGCGGTGAGCAGCGACTAGCTTCTCATCAATCATCGCACGCATGTCTTCATCGGTCAGCTTTTCGATTTTGGATACTTCGTGGCTAATGCGGAAGCCTTCAAAGAAATGGATGAATGGAACGCGTGCTTCTAACGTTGAAGCCTGCGCAATTAATGCCAAATCCATAACTTCCTGCACGTCGCTGCTGCAGAGCATAGCCCAGCCACAGCTGCGCGTTGACATTACATCGGAGTGGTCTCCGAAGATGCTTAACGCATGAGTTGCTAATGTTCGAGCGGCAATGTGGAATACCGTGCTGGTTAACTCACCAGCAATCTTGAACATATTCGGGATCATCAACAGAAGACCTTGACTTGCGGTAAATGTTGTCGTCAAGGAACCTGCCTGCAGCGAACCATGCACCGCACCAGCGGCGCCCCCTTCGCTCTGCATTTCTTTAACAGTTGGGATTATGCCCCAAATGTTTTTGTCGTGCTTAGCGGCCCATTCATCCGACCACTCACCCATAGTGGATGATGGAGTAATCGGGTAGATGGCAATCACTTCGTTCGTTTTAAAAGCAACGTAAGCTGCCGCTTCGTTGCCGTCAATGGTGACTATCGGACGTGCCATGAACACAGATCCTTTCTTCAGAATGCCGGAAAACTCAGTAATAGAAATGACGTGCCGCATCTATTTTCGCCGCACGCGGACACTCCATACCAACATATCATACTACCGATTTGATATGTTTGGGTATATACTAGCATCACAACATGCCATCGACTAGTAAAACTACTGGGATTAATGGCTGTATATCTGCTGGTTACTATATGTACATCATCAGTTTACAACTCTGATTTAAGGTAATGATATGTATAATTCCGTTGATCATGGGCATCAATTTGAACGGCGATATGTTCTTCACATCTCGCCCGAGGCACTGCAGAACGATCCTGATTTACTGTCGGTGG
>CAZFLA010000111.1:0-11653 GCA_964519405.1 uncultured bacterium | reverse complement strand
GTCTTCGCTTCGCAGTTCGCGAAGGCGGACACACCGTGGGTGCTGGCGTAGTTACCAAGGTCATCGCCTAGGATTTATCCTAGAGTATCAAGGAAAGCTAGAGGCCAGTCATGGCAAGCAAAAGTAAGGAAAACCGCATAATAATCACGATGGCTTGCACTGAATGTAAGTCGCGGAACTATACAACGAGCAAGAACCGCATGAACGACAAAGAGCGGCTCCAGCTAAGCAAGTATTGTCCGCGCTGCGGCAAGTATCAAAGCCACCGCGAGGCGAAGTAAATCGATCGATTCGGCGGAGTCAGCAATGCCTCCGCCATGTACGTAGGGGTGTAGCTCAGTTGGTAGAGCACTGGTCTCCAAAACCAGCGGTCGGGGGTTCGAGTCCCTTCGCCCCTGCCACCTTTCGTTTCTCACTTTCACAAGGTTAAGAGTGGAAATCCCATATGGGCACTGCGAATAATGTAACCAAGCAACCAACGAACACCAAACCTGTAGACAAAAAGAAGTCCGCAGAGAAAGTTAAAAAGTTCCTCAAGGACGTTAAGGTGGAACTTAAACGGTGTGAGTGGCCAACAAAGGATCAGACCATTAGGTCGACCATCATTGTTATCGGCTTCATTCTGGTGATAAGCCTGTTTATCGGCTTGATAGACGTGGCTCTGTCAGAAATTACCAAAGGTATGGGGCTGTTTAAGGGAGGTTCGTAGACGTGCCAAAGCATTGGTATGCTGTACACACCTTCGCCGGATATGAAAATAAGGTGAAGACCTCCATCGAGCATCTAGGTTCAGCAAAGGGGCTATCCGATTATATTTATCGTATAGAAATCCCAACTGAGCAAGAAGTTCGAACTCGAAACAGTAAGAAATATACCATCAACAAGAAACTATTCCCTGGTTACATCCTCATTGAGATGGACTTAACAGATGAAACATGGCATCTGGTAAGGAGCATTCAAGGAGTAACGGGATTCGTTACATCTGGAGACAAACCAGTACCTCTACAGGATGCTGAAATCAAGAGTATTCTTGACATCGTAGACGGTCCGCAGGTACGAGTTAAAGTGTCTTGGCAGGTGGGCGAGAACATCCGCGTCACATCCGGTCCGTTCACTGATTTTCATGGAACAATCGATGATGTAATGGCGGAACGCGATAAAGTACGGGTTCTTATCTCACTCTTTGGACGAGACACCCCCGTGGAACTCGATTTTAATCAAATCGAGAAAATTGTATAACCGCAGCCTTTCAAGGAGTATACGGCTTTGGCAAAGAAAATCATGGGCGTAGTGAAGCTACAAATCGCCGGTGGTAAAGCTACCCCAGCACCCCCGGTTGGCCCTGCCCTCGGTCAATATGGCATCAACATGATGGAGTTCATCAAGTCTTACAATGAGAAGACTGCTAACCAGGTTGGCTCCGTCGTTCCAGTAGAAATTACCATCTATGAAGATCGTTCATTTACCTACGTTCTTAAAACACCTCCAGCTTCTGAGCTTATTAAGAAGGCTGCAGGCGTTCCTAAAGGATCGGGTAAACCCAATTCAGAGAAGGTTGGTAAGCTCACTCGTGAGCAGTGCCAGCAGATCGCTGAAACAAAAATGCCTGACCTCAATGCGAACGACATCGAGGCCGCTATGAAGATTATCGCCGGAACTGCCCGTTCAATGGGCATCACCGTCGAGAACTAGTTTTTCGTTTACCGGCAGTTCACCCGCGGAGTAATCCGCTAGTGGGAGGACTTTGTCCGACAGAACCACAGGAGAAATATTATGGCAAACCATGGAAAGAGATATCTGGCGCAGTCTGCTAAAATAGAGCACCTGAAGCCCTATAGTGTAGCAGAAGCTTTTGCTTTGCTTGTTGAGAACGGCAGCGCGAAATTCGACCAGACGGTTGACTTAGCTGTGAACTTGGGCGTTGACCCACGACACGGCGACCAGATGGTCCGCGGCACCACCAACCTACCTAACGGAACCGGCAAGACTGTTCGCGTGGCTGTATTCGCACGCGGTGACAATGCCGCTGCTGCTGAAGAAGCTGGCGCCGATACCGTTGGTGCGGAAGACCTCATCGCTAAGATTCAAGAGGGTTGGAGAGAGTTTGACGTGCTAGTGGCAACTCCTGACCTTATCCCTCAGGTTGCTAAGCTTGGCCGTTTGCTTGGTCCTAAGATGCCTAACGCTAAGTCGGGCACAGTGACCACTAAGGTTGGCGAAGTTGTTGCTGACCTCAAGAAGAGCCGCCGAGTTGGCTACCGCGTTGAGAAGGCCGGTATCGTGCATATGCCGATTGGCAAAATCAGCTTTGGTACACAGCAGCTCATCCAAAACTTCCGATCTGCCATGAACGCCCTGGTGAAAGCCAAGCCAACATCAGCCAAAGGCCGTTACATCAAACGCATTACAATCTCCGCCACCATGGGACCTGGTATCAATATTGATACCCTAGAAGGCGGTAAGGTTGTGGACGTCACCGCTTAATTGCGGTTGACTTCCGTAAGGGCGATTAGCTCAGATGGTTAGAGCGCTACATTGACATTGTAGAGGTCACTGGTTCGAGTCCAGCATTGCCCACCATGTTAGTTACCGTTGTTGATTTAACATCAACAACGGTAACTTTATTTTTAGGTACCTTAGCAGTAGTAGTCATTCAACAGCACATTTGACCATCTGCCTTGATAGATGCATAATAAAGACGGAGCCACCGATGATCGGGAAGGTGTTAGATGAAAGGACAAAACCTAATAGTTTCCCGCAGACTGTCACTTGCTGGCTTTTCATTTCTGTTTGCATTTATCTTGTCTTTCCAGTTTGAAGGACAGGTATTGTATAACCTTCTGAACCTGCATGGCATTCATACTGACCGCTACATATCAACCGCGATTGTTGCCCATTTTGTCGGGCTTATTCATTGCGGGATGTTTGTCAAGACTCAAGTCGCGTCAAAAAATATGATGTTGGGCGGAATGGCTGCATGCTTAGCCGCCACCATTCCATTCATTTTTGTACTTCCCCAACTGTGGATGTGGGGTTTGATAGTGAGCGGATATTTTAGTGGTTGTGCTGTGGCTGCATGGGGATATCATCTTAAAGCATATACTCCTAAGAACGAACGCATAAAGTCGTGTGCCGATGTACTCATTTACTCCAATCTGCTGATGATAGCAACCAATGTCGTCGCTATGAACCGGTCGCCGATAGTTGGACTGTGCCTAGCCATGTTTTGTCTTATTGCAGGAATAGTGTGTGTTTGGATGCTTCCGGTTGAATGTGCGAATGAGCAGCATTCAATATCACAGAGCACTATTAAACGGACCAAGAAACCACTTCTCCTATTGTGCTTGTTCGTATTTATCATCACCATTAATTCCGGCTTGATGTACCAGGTCATCAATCCCGCATTTGAACACCTGACAGGATTAGTGAGCTGGTATTGGGCAGTGCCCTATATTGTGGCGCTCGTCATCATGCGCAACTTACCGGAAAATGTCAAGCGATCAAACATTTTGTATGTCGGCATGGCAATGATCGTGGGCGCGTTCATAAGCTTCATGCTGCTGGAAAGAAACGCTTCCGATTATCTAGTGGTGGATACACTAATGCTGGGAGCCTGCGGAATATTCGACCTGTTTTGGTGGAGCATCCTCGGAGAGATTCTAGAGTATACGGATAACCCAGCCCAACCGTTTGGTATAGGTCTTGCGGCTAATGTATTCGGTGTTTTTTGCGGCGGGGCTTTAGGTTTGAAAGTAACCTCAATCGGGCTGTCCCTATCAGAGGTTACGGTCATTGCCCTTACTGTGGTCTGTGTGACACTCACCATGATTCCGTATCTCAACACCCAGCTAGTCTTGCTTCTGAAGAGTCATGCATATCTCACTGACTATGAAAACATGAGCCCGTCACAGCAGGCAGAGACGTTCATGCTGATGGAGCATCAGGAATCATTAACTGTCCGGGAGCAGGATGTATTGCGCTTGATCCTTTCAGGCAAATCCAACCGAGCCATCGCAGAAGAGCTGTTTGTGAGTGAGAATACAGTCAAAACACATGTGAGAAGTATATTTGCCAAATATGAAGTCGGCAGCCGTGCGGAACTCATCAGCTCCTTACTAACGAACCAAACCAGCAAGTAATACAGAAACCCACACAGAAATCATACATCGTTGGCCGCTCATACTAAAGTATGAGGGCTAGACTCAGACAAATCACACTTTATGACGATGTGTATTGGTGCATTTCAGAATAGCATAAATACTGATGAGACATGGCTGTCTGCTTGCGAAGGTAATCAATGAAGAGTTATGTGTATTCAACCATGGCGCTCATGTTGATGCTAACCCTTGTCAGTTGTGATATGCCTAAGGAGGAAAACTCCTTGGTCATGGGGGGAGTAGTAGACAGGATGCAAAGATATACGTCACGAGTGGATCTTGCACCAGGAGAGTCTACTTCCGGCTGGATGGTATTTCAACGACAAACCAACAAACAGCAAATTACCATGTATTACTTTGACAAGTTCATCAATGTACCACCCGACTTGGTTTTCAAGTTTTCGGCTAAGTAATGCACAGAAAGGATCATGGTGTAGTGAAACACAAATCATTACTAATTTCGCTGGCAACCGCCACTCAGCTGTGCTTGACGGCAGGCTTAGTGTTTTATGGAACAAGAGGAATTGCTTTGGCAAAACCGGTTGTGTCCAAAGTGACGAAATCTAAAACTACTACAGCTAAAACCGCTAAACCCAAAGCTGGCGCAGCTCAAATGGCTTTATCTAGAGCTGCTTCGGATACCGTTGCTGTGGGAAAAGCCACGGAAATCGGGAATCTCAGTATCAATGGCTGGAAACTGTCAATTCCTGCCGGAACATTTAGCAATAAAGTAAAAGTGACCGTCACTAAAGCATCCCAGAGTGGACGAAGCTTGCTTACCATGCCCATCAATATTCAGGTCGATAACCTAAAGCAGATACGCCTGAACCAACCTGTCAAGATCACGATGAAGTTGGATGCGAAGAATCGTCCTAATACCGAGAGCTTTGACCGGACGGTCATGGCTTATTGGAATGGCGTTGAGTGGGAGCGTATCATACCCGATCCTGTCCGTTTGTCGGCAGGATATCTGGAGATGAAAACATGGCACTTCTCATCTTTCAGCGGTAGCTTGATGACCAAGGAAGACCAAATCAAGTATTATGCGAAAAAAATGGCGGTTGAAAACTGGAGCGACGAAGCAAAACAGCCGGCTCTCGTTGAAAAGATTAAAGCAGTATGCAATGACTATTTCAATGGCATTAACCTAAAAGATTCCAAGACACGTGAGATGATTACTGACCGCGTGATTGAGATGAACGTCATGCCGGTGGTGCGGGAGCGTGCGTCAACAGGTGATATGACGAAATTAACTCTTGAATGCAGCCGAATCCTTGCCGAAGCCACGGTGGATCTTGCTCAGGAACATCCCTTGGTCAAGGAAGGCCTGATGGAGGGCATGGGCAAGTTGGGTACATTGACTCAAGGCGTTGAGGCACTTGGTAAAAAAGACTACAAAACGGCACTAGTGGAGTTCACTGATCTGGGTGTCACCGTGTTTGGAGGTACCGCTGGCGGAGCGGTGACGGCGATTAAATCCGTCGGGGATTTGAGCAAGGTAGCCGTTGAGCAGGGAATCGTAGCCTGGAAAGATTATGAGATGGAATGCGCCTATAAGGCATATGCAGGACTGGCAAAGGAAGGTGCATACGGGTATAAACTTCAGGCCGGTGACTGGGACACGCTGAGAACCCAGATGCGCGGATATTATATACGCTTGTTAAGTGAAAAGAAGGAAGCATGGCGTAAGCTTCACGGTATGGAAAAACTGAGCGATGCAGAAACCAAGATGCTGGAATCATATGTAGACGCTGACTTAAAAGAACAATTCGATAAAAGGCTTTCAAGTGAGAGGAAGATTGAGGCGAAAGCGGCTGAATACGAAAAGATTCTCAAGAGCTTTAAGGATGTCAAGCTGCTCAATCGCCTTGAATACGGATACAAGTATGACATGACTATTGATCAGCGCCTGCGATCGCTGTTTACCATTCGACAAGTCATCCTAGACATGGTTGACGGTAATATCTCCGTTTTTGGCAGAGAAACAGACCGTGAAAGTAACTTGAGCTTTGCGGTCGCAATGTGGTTGGGTTACGGCAAAGACAGAGCGGGATTCTACGACTGGATGCGTAAGCAGGGATACCTGAAAAAGCTGGGGTCGGGATCTGACGGGTATTGGAAGCTGGTCAGGACCATAGATAATGAGTTTGAACCAAGTAAGTCGGACGATAACTATGACCATACTTGGAGTAAAGGCGGAGGAAGCTATACCTACCGATGCCAAACCAAATTCGACCACAATTACACCGGCAGCAACCACGACACTTGCAAAGGTGAATTTGTAGAGAATGTAGGGACTGCTACCAGTCCAAAGAATCGATACGCAGGCGGAGAACAGGTCGTATTAAAACTAAGTATCAAGGCAACCACGTCGAAACACATTTGCTTCCATCTTGGGGCATTCTTGGGTGCATCGATCACCCCGATAAATAAGGACAAACCATTTGCCGCTTACGGATCAGACACATCGTTGTATGATGTGACCGAGAAGCACCAGAAAAGCTACATATCTACGTACAAGAACGACACTAATACAGGCTATGAGGGCATGGATGTCGAAGTAGGTGGTAAGATGCCCTCTGGGCGCGCCAACGGTGATAAGGTATACATTCTGGTTGGTTTCGGAGGCGGGAACGAAACATTGAAAACGGCATATGAATATGAATGGCATAAATGGTGACAAACCACAGTCGCCAGTGCTTTTGACTGATGATTTGCACCGATGTGATGCTGATCACTTTTGAAAAAACTCGGCTAGCTACGTCCGAGGTATTCGGGATGCCTGTCCTGTATTCATATATACAGGACAGGCTAACAGAACGAACAGAACGATAACCAGAACCGAAGGGATGATATCTCCTATAAAGACTATATATATATACTAATACACGGTTGGTACCAATCGATGCGTACTGTACCTCCAATGTCGCGCGCAACAACCCGAATATCCAAATATAGCGGCATAAATATCTCAAAGAAACCCATAAATGCACCCCAATCTAGGTAATTTTCGAAAATATCTCGAAATTCATGTAAAAAGGGGTTGACATGTAGAAATTAATACGTCATATTATATACATAGCGCCATATATTCAATAGCGGCACCGACCGCTGTTCATCAGGCTGCGCATAAGGGGCGACGTAAACAACATGTCGGATATACCACGAATAGGAGATTCGTTCACCGACCCCTCTCACGAGGCGGAATACTCGGTAGAACCTTAGGGGCAATTGGCTCCAACACAATTCGTAGTGGATATTTGCGGTTATTCGTTCTCCGGCAACCTTGAGCTGATATATGCCACAAAACGATACATTCGGTTAATACTGATGTGCATCGTTATTTAGGCGGTAATATGGCACGCGTGTGAGCTGGCGGTAACGCCATTTCTCTCATGAGTCCGTGCGTATGGTAATGTGCTTGCTGCATATCAGCGTAAGTTCGTAGTAATCAGTCGAACCGTCAGTTTAGCACCCTAAATAGACCCACTGTTCTATGCAAATGGTCATAATATCGGTCTTTGTTATGTTGTTCCCCTTCGGGCGGTCGCCTGATTGGCTAAGGAAAAGAACAAGAATAAAATCCCGTTGCCCATATTGATCCTCATCTTTGCTGTGCTGATATTCGCTATGTATACCAGCATCAGCATCTTATCGCTGGCCATATGGGGCGATACTGTGATGGGCACCGTGGATAGTTATGACAGCCGGTTGTATGACACCGATGCGGAGACGAATCGGTCACGCACTGTTTCCAAGGGCTACTCATTTACCGCTAACGGCAAGGATTACCGCGGATACGTGATTTACAACAGTGATGAGTCATGGCCGCGTTTGAAGCATGGCGAAATGCGTTCTGAACGCATCAGCTATATACCCATATTTCCGTATATCAACAAACCCTCATCGCTTGCCGATTTCGGACAAATGGGCGAATGGGAAATTATCTACCACACTTTCGCGCCGATCGGCTGTCTCTTCATAATGCTGCTTGTTACGAGGAGTATGAAGCCAAAAAACACCCATAAAAAAACAACGAAGAAACATGCAGCCTAACGGAAATATAAATATCTGCCGATAAGTCGCTACTCCCAGCGAGTCTTACACGTCTTGGGATCATAGCTCAGCCAGCGATCAGCAAACTGAGTGCGGAATTTGCCGTCGGATTTGGGATTTACGCCGTGCATATCCGAGCGCTGCACGCTCATTTGTCTCAGCATCTGGGCTATGGCTGATGCCCATCGAGGAATGTCAGCATCGTCTAGCCGTACGATTCGGCCGCGCCCAACGGCTACGCTCTGATCAACTGTGAGTTCATTAATGGGCCAAGGCTTGCCTTCTACATCGCATAAGTGCGAATCACCACGGGTGATTAAAACTCCACCCTTCTTCAGCCATGACCACAGTATGTTAAGGCTCTCTTTCGGGAAGGTCTTCCCATTGGTGTTGATCAGCACTTTATAATGATCTATCATTCCCCAGCCCATCATGTGTTCGTCTACGACATCCATATCCACCGTAGGGCGCAGTGCATCGAACAGCTCCCATTGTCCAACTGGGTATTCAACCAGGTCAAGCGCCATCTGCGTGTTGGGGTAGATGACAGCCACCGAAACCAGCGACGGCTCGGAAGGACGGCAGTAGGTGCGCCACTGTTGTGCGACATCTGGAAACACATGCCAGTTTTGAAAATAACTAAAGAGAAGGTTGCATCCAGCACTGGCATCCTCGAAAAGCTGCTGTTTCATTTCAGCAGGCGTCAGGTCGCCTCCAGGAGGTTCGGTGCCGAAACCGGCTCCGTATTTGTGGGTTACAGGCGCCATACGCTTGTAGAACCAATAGGCAGCGGGCACCACCCATCGGTTAAAAGCTCCGTGAGTGCTGCGGACGTTTGTGTTGCCGAATTCTGCGATGACACGACACAGCGCGGTGCGGTCACAACCGTATTGCGGAAGATCGCAGCCGTATCCCAGGGGCACCTCAAGCAGTGCATGGGGGAAGTGCTTGCGACAGATTGCGAGTGCCTTTCGTGTGGCTTCAACCTGACTGTGGTAATACCACTCCATTAAATCCAGCCAACGCTGAGGCGATTTCAGACGATCTTCAATGCACATCATTTCCAGATCGCTCCAACGGCTATATCGGCTTTTCCATACTTGATTCAACCGATCCAGAGATCGATACTTGCGTTTCATGGATTCACGAAAACTCTGCAAGGCATACCTGTCACCGCACCACATACCCATGTGCCATGCTTCTTTGTTTTGCGGGAAGATGCCCCAGCCTTTGCCCGACGTGAAGTCGGCAACGCCCATGGGATATCCCACTTCGCCAAAATCTGAGCTAGGCATACTGCATTTAATGATGTCGATATTCGGATATCGCTTCGCCAGTTGGGCGTAGAAGTGATCATAAGCCCACCAGGTTCCCGGTGCCCAGATGGACAGCAGATCAACTTGGTTGTTTGTATGCATTTCCTTCAGGGGCACATACATGTCGCTTTGTTGAAACCACTTCGGCGCATAGTTCAACCAAGGTGCGGCAAGCATCTTTTGGCACTTGGTGCTCATGAGCTCGATCATCTCGTCGACCTTGCGCCAGTCCCATTGGTCGCGCTGCGGCTCTAGCATGCGCCAGAAGAGGTAGGCTTCGACGTGGTCGTGACCCGGCACCATTTGGTCGGTGATGACCCCGCGGTTGTTGCAGCCCGGAAACTCCGGCAGCATCAGCACACCTGATGCGAAGGTGATATGGTTGTTATTACTAGTCATAATACGCCTGCACCGTGACCTTGCCGGCATATTCGGTGAGATCCACGTCGCCTTTGGCGGCATCGAGGATGGTGCATGTACGGCCGTTCGCGGTGGCTTCGCGCAGCACCGCGCCGTTGGGGTGGCGGAACCTGGCGATGATACGACTGGGCTGACTGCTCAGACGCAAATCGAGCTCCAAGCGGAGCTTTCCATCCGCTTGGGCGGTATAGAGCGCATCAACTACACCATATTGCGTGCATGCAGAGGTCACCCCCACAGGCATTGTGCTCTTCAGCCACTCCCTAGGAACCGCGCGCCCTATGTAGAGCCCATCTTTTGGGGCGTAAACAAACATATTCCGCAGCCAGCGTTGAGTATTTGCCTGGTCGCTGGTCTTAATCCATGCGGAGTTTGATTGGCCCAGAATCGGCATAGGATGTTCCACCAGTGCGTTCGTCTCTTCACGATAGCAGGCTGCCCAAGCGTTAAAGAACATCCAGATATATGTTTCAATTTCGTCGCGGTCGAGATGCGGCAGCAAACCCGCCAGCAGATTCGGCTGACAGCTAAAGCCGCCGCTGTCATACCAAAAGCGTTTGGGTTGGTAGATGGGGTATCCATAGTCGTCGCTGATATATCGGTTGTCATGGTAATCGTCCAAAATCCAACTCGCTTGCTGGCTAGATGGCTCAAATAGCCCCATCATGGGCAGGTAAACTGAACCTTCCAGCACCTCGCGGATCCATCCTTCCGAGCGGCCTCTGGCGTATAGCCTGCTGGGATAGTGCGGCACCCAGCTTCCATCTCGAAGTTTTACGATGGGGCTGTGTTGGCGGGCGATATCGAAACCGCGAAGCAGGTCGTGCTTGAAGGCGTCGGCCTCAGTTCGAACCCGTGCCGCGTCGGGATGACCGCAGCTCTCCAACGCCTCCGCAAGCCGATCCACGCCCTTCCAGCTCATGGTATTGGTGGTTAGCCAGTAGAAGTAGTCAGCAACGTCCTCAAGGCTGGCGGCCGGCATAAAGCCGTATTCCCAACCTCGCGAGTGCGGCAGCTGGCACTTGGTTAAGCTGCGCTGCCGAAACACCCAATCGGCGGCCTTAATCAACTGCGGGCTGATGCCCATCAGCCAATCGCTGTCGCCTGTCATGAAGTAGTGTTCTGCCATGCTCCATAAGGCCCAGCCGTGATGTTGGCTGTATGTTTGCCCCATCTCAAATCCGCCGGCCGCATAGAAAACCCCATCGTGATCGGAAAAGTTGCCCTGCAGACCGAGCTTACCTTGATACTTCAACCAGACCTCTATGCGTCGGCGCGCCTCGTCGTGAAGCCCGCGTTCATCGAGCTCCTGGATGATCATCACCGATTCGTTGGTGTAGTCGCCGTAGCTGAAGGTGCCGACATGGCTGTGCCGCCGCGGGGCCTTCTGGTCGCGCGTGCAGTTGATCTCCAGGTGCCGCAGATGGGCCTTATAGAAGTCGTTGAGCCGCCCGGCCAGCGCTTCATAGTCCGGCATTTCTATTTCGGCAGGTAAGTCCACATCCTGCGCCGGAGTGGGCGCAGGCGCTTCCTCTGCTTGCGCCGGGATAGCCGCTGGCTCTTTTTTCTCGCCAAATAAAGAAAACGTACCGTTGCGGTACGCTGTCATATGCTCAAAGGCTCGTTTTTGAAAGTCATAATGTCGGTCGCCCTGGGTCGTGACCTCCCATACGGGTAGCATCATCCGATAGATTTCTTCCACCC
>CAZFLA010000110.1:0-11686 GCA_964519405.1 uncultured bacterium | reverse complement strand
CGATCTGGCCATAGTGGGCTTGTTCCAATAAACAACGAACACCTCCGGGCGTATCTGTAGATACAATAGGCAAACCGCACTGCATGGCTTCTACTAACACGGTAGGCAATGCCTCCGAATACGAAGCGAACGCTAAACACCCTGCAGTATTCAATAGCCGACCAGGGTCGACGACCTCCCCGAGAAATTCAACCCGCTGATATACACCAAGCTGCCTCGCTAGTATTTCAAGCGAAGGACGTAAACAACCATCACCAGCTATGAGCAGCTTCCAGTTATTTTTGTCGGCGTATTTCGCGAATGCCCTTATGACCAGTGCAGGATTTTTGGGTGGAGTGAGCCTGCCAAGCCACAATATCGTGCTGCAGTCTCGTTCATGCTTGACACTATCGCTTGCCTTTCTCACAATGGCGTTGGGCATTGTGCGGACATCACTGTTAGGAAAGAACAATCGAGCTTCAGCAGTCACACCATCTGCAGGTGTTGTAATGACATTAGCAGAACGCCTGTAGTGCCGAAATAACAGTGCCCAGAGCTTCTGCCTTAATGAGCCGAGGTCATTCACGGGATTCATCAACCTGGCATGAACAGCACATATAAGCGGGATATCCAGCTTATGTATCGCCTTCGCGCGACAACTCACACCATTAGCCGTATTTAATACAGACATCATGATATCGGGCTTGATATCTTTCATGGCATCAGCAAGTAAGTCAGGAGCGGTAAAGCTTCGAGAGACGTTCAAAGAGTGTGCATCAATACTTTGCTGCAGATCAAGCATCAACCGAGCTTCCTGCCAAAAAGTAACGATAACAATACTATGGTCACGAGCTACCAGCATATTGCATAAAGAGATACTCACCCGCTCCGCGCCGCCAACAGCCAGCTTAGGGATCACAAGTGCAATACGCACTTAATATATCTCCGGCATTTTCTCTTTGATGACTTTAAATATCGCAGACGACAACTTGTCAATAGATTCCTGAGGCAGCTTTTGGTCTGCAGCTCCCATAGACACAAACCTAATGAAAAAGGCTTGTTTCTGTGACGACCCCAACATTCTGCTGGCACCTAACGCAAGACGCAGCATGCCAATCGATCGTGTCGTTCCATATGGCGTGCGGTACCAATACACGCTGCGGCCATGAACCCCTTCGGATCTGCTGGTATAGTTAAGCTCATACGCATTAACCACACGTCCCGCCGTGACTTCATACTTTATTGCGTTTTGGTTAGTGAGCGGAAATCCTTGACTAGGGAAGCACAGGTGCGGATCATGAAAAGACTCCATACTGCTTCCTGCCAAAATCAAAAAATCAACCGTGTCGCCATGCGCATTTGTGTAGCGTCGCGATAATACTGCATCAGGCCGCAGATTATCAGTGACGTACTTTGGCAAAGGGGTATCATGACCGACCCAATCATCAACAACAACGGGAAACATGTTGGATTTGATGCTGTCTACACGGATTGATGCCCATGTCGGAAGAAATTGGTGTATGATCGCGGTGATGCACAGCACCACTACGAGTATGACGGTATTCCTCTTTAAGCTTTTTTCGGAGCTTCGTTCTGCCATCCAAACCACCTTCCAATCACAAACAGTATTGCCAACGCGATGAGTATAACAACATAACCACCATAGTTATGCACTTCATCAGCAACACCATGTCCCCACTTCACCCCTGCTACACCAATGGCTGCTATCCGTAAACCATTAATGAACAGAGCCAACGGCTGACTGATGATAACTAATAACACTTGTTTCCATCGCGGCAGTCCGGTATACACTGCAAAGAAGGTGGCAAATGTAAGCATAGACACACCAATCTTAAAACCGCTGCAGGGTGCACCAACCATTAACTCGTATCCAGGCAGTGAGATGATGATTCCGTTCCTGTTGATCTCATAAAAGAGTCCCAAAAGCTTCGCTGCGACATCGGTAGACAATTGCTGAATTGGGAATGATATCTCATCAAATATTGTGTTAGGGACAGGAACCATGAGGCCGCAATACAGTATGTAAAACCATAGTATACGCATCCATTTACGGCCAAATAACAGAAGAACACTGCCGATAGACATACACATTATTGAGATTGCGGAGATTGCCGATGATGCCGAGAGCTTCGAGGCCATAACCAACAATATGGCAACAGCTATCCACAATAAGCCCCATAGGGTTGGCTTCAGCTTATCCTTCGTGAGCAACCCACGCTGCATGTAGATCATGTATCCTGCTAGTAACGGAACAAGATATCCATGGCTGAAATAGCCGTTTTTATCCCCCCACATCTGCCACCAGTATTTGAACATCACTTCATAGGTGAACCATGTTAATACTAGCCCGATGGCAATTGCAGAAGAATAGAATGGATTCGATCGAATCCACTTAATGATCGACTGGGGCATTATCATCTCCAAACATGCAGGCTTCGTCATCATTGATATCGCAACCCTAACTCATGAACATTATACTAAGCAAGCTGTATTCAATACTAAGTACAATACTAATATGATGTTTTATATTTCATCAGCACATACATTGCAGCAATGACATATATATCTACGAAGATCCCTGTCAAGCTGGTTTCAAACACAACATCTACGATGAATGACATCAACGAGATGTGGAGGAACCACGCTCCGCTTTATGTATCAGCAGCTCTTGAGCAGAGCGCTGGCAGAGGGCGGTATGGTCATACTTGGACGGCTCCACCAGGGTGTTGCCTTATGTTGACATATCCATATCAAAGCAATTCCAATTGCGGCGATAAATACGCATTCACCGCGGCTTTAGCCGTTCATGACTTTATCAAACAGTTCAGTAAACTATCATGCACGTTTCTGTGGCCAAACGACGTCGTCGTTGGCACAAAGAAGCTCGCAGGTATACTTATAGAACAGCCATTGCCCAAATGCTTCAGCATCGGCATTGGCATTAATATCAAGCACATGGAATGGCCTGATGATATTGCATCCCGAGCGATATCTATTGAGGATCTGACAGATATTCCAGATACCGGCATGTTTTCGCTCTGTCAACAGTTGGTATGTTTGCTGGAGGCACGGTTATCTTGGGCAGAATCTGTCTCATTAAAACAAGTTATCCTTGCTTGGAAAGTCTTCAGTTCAACTACCGGCACGAAATACCACGACATGGACAGTAAGGTTGTGACTGCCATTGACGTTGATGATGAAGGTCGGCTTTTGGTTGACGACGACCATAAAATCATCGCAGTGACATCCGCTGAACCATTGCACAAGGATTGGAATACAATAAAATAGAAGCGCTATACAGGAGAGACAATGGACACTAACATAGAACAAGAAGTTGCGCGTATCTTGAAAAACCTACGCGATGATACGATAAATGGCATCATGATTAAACTCGACGGTACAAACCGTTACGGCACAACCGTTGGCGAATATAAAGCGCAGTTTGAAGGCGAAGATGATTTACTTCATCTAGAGATCACACGCATTAACGGCGACAAGGTTGATATTAATGAAGCGAAGTTGGTTGCTGACCTATTCTTCGCGAATGTTCCGCCAGCGCTCATCGTGGTGAAACCCGCAGAGTTTTCCTCTCATTACTATCTGCCGCACGAGGCTTTACTGCGGTTTTAATCTACGGCACGATGACGAAGCAGTTGCCGGGTTGCCTGCGAACGAGGTTGTTTACTTCCATCAGCAGCAATTCGGCGCTCAACTCAGCCACATCTACTTCGCATAACATAGCCAACTGATCGATATGTATGGGATCGAGGCTAAGTTGGCTGCAGATCTTACGCTGCAGTTCATTCATAGTTTTCGGTTTTGCTTCTACTGTCGTGCTGCTGATGCCGTAAATCTGCAGGATGTCCTCTGCGCAGTCCACAAGTGCAGCGCCGTCTTTAATCAACTTATGACAGCCCTTGCTTAATGGCCCTTGGATATTACCAGGCACAGCGAATACCTGCTTGCCTTGCTCTGCGGCGTAGTTCACTGTGATCATCGCTCCGCTGGATTCCGGGGCTTCTATCACGAGAACCCCCATGGCTATACCGGCCACGATGCGATTACGGGCCGGAAACCGCCAGGCGTCTGGCTTGGTACCTGGAATATACTCCGAAACCAACGCACCCTGCGACGCTATCTGATCGAACAGTGGTTCGGCTTCCATAGGGTATGCTACATCAACCCCGCATCCTAGCACGCATAGCGTTCGTCCACCGCCTCGAAGTGCCCCGATATGAGCGGCCATATCGATGCCTCTAGCACCCCCGCTGATGATCGTTAGGCCATGAGAAGCAAGCTCCCTGCACAACTGCTCTGATACGGATTTGCCGTAACTACTGCACTTGCGCGTTCCGACAACTGCGATGCCAAAGCGGTCTTTATCGGTAATATCACCGCGCACAAATAGAATAGGTGGGTAGTCATACGTATCAAGCAGGCGTTTGGGGTAGTTTTCATCGGTGAATGTGATTATTTTAGCACCACTGTTGATGTAACGCTTAATGAGCTTTTCATCTGGTGCCTTACTGCTGCGAATACGATCGAGCACGCCAGCAGGTATTGTGCCCTCTTCCGGCTGCAGTTCACTGTCGCTTGCTTCGAATATCGCAGAAAAATTAGCGGCGAACCTACGTAGTAGGTCCGCCGCTCGTCGAGATGGTAACTCACATCCACTAAGTCTCAGTAGAGCGATAGTTCGCTCATCTAGCTCGTAGTCAATGGAGTTCATTTCGTAGATGTATTACTTACGAAGTATCCCCATGAATATTCCTGGAGGTTCCCCGCCCAGTCAGTAGCTGATATAGTGATGCTGTGTCGTCCTGCAGCAACCGCTTTCACGGTCTTCGGAGCCTCGGCTTTTGCGACTTTTGCAGCACCTGTGTCTTTCGGTTTCGCTGGATAAGTCAGTATGCCTGTCACTTCATCATAGTCGTAATCAACAGTTTGATCATCAATCTTTAGCTTGACCGAGTCTGCATTAATGCCAGAGATCATGTCCCATACAGTTGCTTTGATCGTAAGCTCTGTAAGGCCTGAGACCACGGCACCGCGCACTGGCTGCAGCTCTTTGATGACTGGAGCAATTGAGTCTGTTCCGTCGGTTCGGAAAGCAACTCCACCACCGTAATCAGATGAAATCACCATGGTGCCGTTGGAAAACACAGGGCTTCCTTTGAATCCCATAGGAACATCACCAGTTGTTTTCTGGCCTGTTGGCTGTGCGATCATTCGATACTGCCACACACGTTTGCCGGTTTCGTTATCCAGGGCAATGACGCCGCCCTGTGAACCACAAACAAAAACATAGCTGCCAGATATTGAGATACCCGATGGAGCTGTGGTAAACACTGGCTTATCTGTGCTCCACAGTTTACGTCCATTGGCATCATAGCAAATCACATTGCCTAGTTCGTCAATAACAGCCGCTTTGTTATCTCCTGCAGCTGCATTACTGACCAATCGGTTAGTGGTTTGCTTCTTCCATTTATATCGACCAGTCTCAGGAATCAATGCTGCTAAACCATCGTCCATTGCAACGTAAATACTGCCATCAGCATATACAGGAGTAGCACCACTGGCTACGCCAGAAACTGGCTGTCTCCAGCGGATTGTGCCCGATGCTCGATTGATACCGTACGCTGTTTGGTTTTCAGCAATTAGGAACAGCTTATCTTCAGTAGCAACGACTCCACCGGTAACAGCATCGCCGATATTACATGGCTGGCTCCATACGGGTGCTCCTGATTGTCCGTCAATACAGTATAATGAGCCATCGGTTGAGCCAAAGTAGACATTACCCGCATAGGCTGTGATATGACCAGGGATAGATCCTTGGGTTTTAAAGCCCCAAAGCATGTTCCCTCTTTGCTCACCAGCGGTGGCTAGTGCATATAGTGTGCCTTTTGCGGAACCTACATATAGTCGATCACCAATCACGGTAGGTGTGCCGCTAAGTTGAACCTTCGTATCTGTTGGTCCTAAGAACGACCAGAGTTCCTCACCACTTGCTGTTGAAACAGCCAGCAGTCGATCTTTGGCTATTAGGTATGTTACGTCGCCGGCTATTACGGGCGTTGACGTATTAGAAGGTGTGTAGGTACTCGTGACGGCCCACACCGGTATAAGCGGAAGCTTAACGCTGTTTCCGTAATAACTGTTGTGTTCTACTCCCCCACGATATCCCGTAACATCCTGGGCAACACATAAGCTGCTCACTGTTGCTATCAAAAATGTGACGGCAGCAGTGTGAACTAAACGCCGGTAAGTAATCATAGCTCCTCCGATAATAGCGGTCTGCTATTGATATTGTATCCGAGTGCGGAACGCTCTCAATCAGCAAACGAATGTGATGCTGGATTAGCTCACATTCTTACTAACATTCTATATTATAGACTTCTTTTCCTGCTCAATTGTTGACATAGCTGTAGACTATTCGATTACGTTCATCACTAGACGAGTTCCAAGTTATGTAATAAATCTACCATAACCCTGTCATAAACATTACCATCATGTCAATTGACGGGCATGGTGCATAGGATTAGTCACTACGCACCATGCACACCATATCTACAGAATATCCTTGTCATTAAGTATTGGACGCAGCATTTCCGATGCAACTGTGCCTTTGAACTCCGATAGATCCTGTACATAAAACACGACTACGGCATTACCTGCCCACATACTTAACTTCGCACTGTAGATATTCCAACCGACTTTGCTAACGCCACGACTAGCCCAGAACAGGATTCCAGGAGTGTCTGTAGCACGTATCTCAACGACACTGAACTCTTTAGCAAGGTCATGTCTTACCACAACAGAACGAAGTTCCGGCCACACAGCATTTCGTCTTCGATGCCGTTTAATCAGATCTTCAACAGCTTGAACTCCTGTAAGCACATCAGTCAAGCTCTTCTCAAGTTCCAAACGTTTACTGGCTTGAATAGCTCTGCCGCGATAGTCAATCACGAATGTATCAATCGCGATGTTAGCAGCGCCTAAACGTGTATAGACAGTTGCGTTATGGACAACACATCCTGCTGCATAGAACACGCCTGCGATTTTTGCCATTAAGCCTGGAATAGGATCATCAGGCGTGCAGATAATCACTTCGGTTGTATCACTGCCTGGTTGTGTTCTAAACGCAATTTGTGGGCGACCATCCGACACGGCGTCTACCATCTTGATATGTAAAGCGACCACATCCTGCGGAGTGTTCAGCAAATACGAGGCTGACATCTCCTCAAGGTGGCGTTTGACCTGTTCTTCATCAAACTTATCAAGCTGAAGATCCTTCACCAAACGACGATAATATCGACCGATATCCTGAGGCACATTCTCTTCATTCTCGCCCTCAGTTAAGTAAAGCGCAGATTTTTTATATAGCTCACGTTGGTAGTTTGCCTTAATCTCGCTCCACATAGCAGGCGCAACGGCCATCTCATCAGCATATGAGAACAGATAGAGCAAATTGAGGCGATCTATTGTTTCCACTTTCTTGCAGAATGTGATGATCGTCTCATCAAGGTTCAAGTCGAACATTCGTGATGTTTCAGCCATCAACAAGTGGTTTGCAATGATAAACTCCACATCTGCTTGAATGTCATCAGAGACGTGAAGCCTAGCACACGCATGCTTACACATTTGCACGCCATTAACACAGTGATCACCCATCTTCCCTTTCTGTTTTTCCATCTTCCATTACATCGTGCAGTAAAGCCGCCAGATATATAGCCTCTTGGTTGGGCAGCTCCTGGAATATCCTTCGGTAATCCATATAGTTGTGATCTTTGATGTTTTGGATTTCCTCAATGTATTCCAAAACCCGCAGACTATGTTCACCGACCGTATACTCATGTGATGGGTCATATGGGATAAGTGCCATAGTGTTTTCAAACTCCGGCAACAGCATACCCAACAACCCTGTTTCCGATAACATCCTTATCGACTTACTCACCGAGTTCGTTCTTCGCAGCATATTAAGGAACTCATCAGCCATATCTGTGCAATCATGCACAACGGGGTTCATAGCGATTGTTTTACGAATCATGGCGACAAGGCGTTCACTTAGGTTAAGGTCGTATACCTGAGCGATGCTCACCGCTTGTATCATCCACTCCAGTGACTGCAGCTGCAGCAACGGCACATTAGGGATGATCTCCTCATTTTCAACATCTAGTCCCAGACCAACTAAGTACTTCGCTCGTTTCGCGCGCGTTTGGGCTCGCTTGCTAATCCGATGAATGTTGAATGTATGTGCATAGAAATCACGCATGAAGAGTTCAACGCCGGGTGTTTCGTTGGCGGTGACATACCCCATTCGTTCACTAATCATCCTCTGTTTGTCGGCAACGAGTATATCACGCTCTTCACCAGCTAGAATGTGAAGGTGGTTTCTCACAGTGGTCAGAAACTCGTGAGCGTCCACGATGACATCCACGTCTTCGGAGTCAATAAGCCCCTGTCCGGCTACATTAGCCCATTCGCCGCCTGTGGTCAAACAAGCACGCCCTGCACCTAACCATCGGATCATATGCAGGTCGCGTAAACCACCTACCGATTCCTTGAGGTTTGGTTCTACATGGTATAAACACGACCCAAATTTGCGCACCACATTTTTACGTTCTGCAATTTTGCGGAAAGCGAAATCGGCAGAATTGAATTGGCTCCAGTATTCCTCTAGGAATCGAGCGAACACATTTCGTGAGCCGGCGATAATGCGTGCGTCGACCAAGTTCGTCTGAGTGCCATGGTCAAGATTGCCACAGTCGTCAATCAAACGGTAAGCATATCCGATGGTCATCTTAGCGTTATCCATGAAGGCCACGATCATCATTCGATACATGCTGCGGATCACCCGCTCGCATGAGCTTTCGGCATCTCGTGCTGGGATAAAAGTTACATCAACATCGCTGTGAGCACAAAGATCCATACGGCCATAACCGCCAGTTGCCACAACACACATCTGAGGCGACTGATCTAGTCCTGCTTCTGCGATTGCCAGCTCAAACAGTCTGCTAAGTGATGCATCTACCAGCGCGGTAAACACCTTACATAAAGATAATCCACAGGAGGCAGACAGGCTATTTTCGATAACTTTATCTCTGTAGTTCTTCAGCCACTGCCCCACACTGTCGGATGTTATGCAATCGGCGAGTTCATGCATCCAGCCTTCTGACAATACTTGCCAAGGTGAATAGTCGTGTCGTGGGGTAAATCCGCCTGTACCGTTCATTAAGTTCATCAGTTACTCCTTGATACGGATACTATGGGGTGCCGGCAGCAGCTATATTTCGTCAGTCAGACTTAACGAGCAGCCACAAACCAAAAACACCAAATATTGTGTTGGGTATCCAGGCCGCCACAACTGGTGAAATCAGCCCCTGGTTACCAAATAGTTTGAACAACAGCAGCGTGTTCCAAAAGACGAACACTAACACAATGGCTAGCAGAACGCCCATAAAACTGCCCGCTTTGGCAAACCGTAGTGCAAGTGGCATACTGCACAATGCGAATACAACACAAGCAAAAGGCACAGCCAGTTTGAAATAGTAACTGACCCACAACCTTGTAGCATTGATGCCTGAGCTTTGAGCAACCATAGCTTGTTTTCGAAGATCCATCGCACTGGTCTCTTCAGGTGCAGGAGGAGATACGATATCCGATATAGCAACGCGTAAGTTGATTTTCATATCACCCTTAGCAACGGCATCAACAGCATTTCCGTCTTGCCCGTAGATATGAACCACCGCTTGATGGAGAACCCATATACCATCGTGGTAATCGGCTCTCGGTGCAAGCACCACTCGTGGGTAAGGTGCACTATCTTGGATGATGGTGACGTCACCAACTTCGGTGATCTTTTCGTCGTTGCGGTATATCTCACCTATGTAGAAGGTGTAGTTCTGCATTCGGAAAACCACATTTTGACGTAAAAGCGGTGAGTTCTGCATCATGTAGATGCTGTCTCGCAGCTTCCTAAACGCGCCCTCTGCTTTTGGCACCACGAACTCACTTAACCAAAGGTTCGCGATACCTACCAAAATTCCTACCACTAATATCGGAACAAACACCCGCTTCAAACTAATGCCAGATCCACGGATGACCGTGAGTTCCGAATCGCGTTGAAGGCGGTTGACGGCTAAACTAACTGCGACGGCTGTGCCAACCGGTAACGTGAGAACCAATAACGACGGTGTGTGGTAAACAATAAGTTGTAAAACAGCCAACATCGGAACCCCTTTAGCAAAAAGAGGTTCCGCGTAGTAGAACAGCATATTGCCGATTAACATCATGGTAACTGCAGCGGTTCCCACAAGAAATGGAACCACCAGTTCACCTATGACTAACCGATCAACTAGTTTTAGCCTCAAGAGGCCACCTTATGCTTCTTAAGTTTAATACTTGGAGTCTGTAGTGTGTTCAACATGCATTGTTGCACACACACTGGTCACAACAGGAACACGGCGTAACTCCGAAACAGCTCGTCTGAAGTCACCAGTTGCCGCAGGATGTGTAATCCATACAATCTCGGCAAACTCGCCAAGACGCTGCCGTTGAACAACCGTGCGAACGCTGATGTCGTTGGCCCCCAACACACCAGCTACCTGTGCGAGGACGTTAGGTCTGTCGATTACCCGCATTCTAAGATAGAAGCTGGACACCACATCATCCTGTGCAATCACTTCGCGATGGTCAAAACAGGTGCATCCTATGCGGCCGGTCGATCCATGAACGATGTTTCGTGCGATGTCGACCACATCACCTGCGACAACACTGCCTGTGGGCAGACTGCCAGCGCCTGGTCCAAAGAACATCACATCACCAACAGCATCGCCATTTACCATGATGGCATTAGAAACACCGCGTACACTAGCCAGCGGATGGGTTTCATGCAGCATCACAGGCTGCACCCTGATCTCCATGGTGCCGCCATCATGTGCAGAGGCTATAGCCACAAGTTTAATCACATAACCTAGCTCTTTGGCCCACTTCATCTCATCTGCTGATATCTTTGTGATGCCTAAGCAGCCGACATCATCAACATTCACATGGCATGAGAAGCCTATCGAAGCCAAGATTGCGATCTTATACTTCGCATCGTAACCTTCGATATCGGCGGTAGGATTGGCTTCGGCGTATCCCATAGCCTGAGCTTCTTTCAGCACAGCATCAAACTCTGCACCGTCTTCAGCCATCTTTGTCAAGATATAGTTGGTAGTTCCGTTGACAATACCCATCACGCGCTGAACACGGTTGGCAGCGAGAACAGTTTTCATAGGTCCAATGATGGGTATACCACCGCCCACGGCACCTTCAAACATGAAGTCGAGGTGGTTCTGATCGGCTAACGCCATCAGATCATGTCCCTCTTTAGCGATAAGCTCTTTGTTAGCGGTGACGATGTGTTTGCCGTTTGCTAAGGCCGTCATGACAAACTCTTTTGCAGGATGCACTCCACCAATGAGTTCAATCACGATATCGACATTGGGGTCGTTCAGCAGTTCGTTGGCATCGGTGGTATACACACTGGGATCTAAATCCACTCCGCGGTTGGTCGTCAGATCCTTATCTGCAACCCGCACGAGTTTTACGGGTACACCGACTTTAGCTGCGATCATATCGGCATTATTAACCAACACCTTAGCCGCTCCGGTTCCCACGACGCCCATGCCTATCAGACCGACGT
>CAZFLA010000109.1:0-11917 GCA_964519405.1 uncultured bacterium | reverse complement strand
GTACAGCACTTGCGGTATGGCAAGGAACCGACTTTTCAGGAGGCGCTGCCGAAGTGTTCGGTGATACTCACGGCGAGGAGGTTAACGTCAACTACATGTATGCTGCGCCCACCGGTGATCGAAGTAAAATGGCAGTGAAGTTCGACCTGCCTTCTGTGCCAACAACACCGCATTACCTCTACCTTCGCGGCTGCGATGACGACGCCCAAGCGCCTTGTCCCATCAAGATCACGTTGAATAATAGTGTCATCTTTGAAGGAGCCAGCGGCTTTCCTAATGATGTTTTTGAGGTGAAGCAGTTCCGTATACCATCAGGCTGTCTGACGACATCACAAAACAATCTGGTGATCTCAAACACATCATCGGAAGGAGCCCTAGGCAACGTTCCGTGGTTCATGATAGCTCGATGTGCGATCGCACCAGAAGGTTATATCTTTACCGAAGACCGATCTCGAGATTTCTATGTCACCCTGCCTAAGGACCGCGCCGCCATACCCACCCCATTGCCCGCGGGCAAAAAGCCGGGATTTCGCTTCCGAGGGCTAAAAGGCTGGTTGTGGAAAACCGACCAGTATGTTGACATCATCCCCTTCATGGCGAAATTCAAGCTCAACTTCCTGATGAACTGCTATGGCAGCATGTGCGACATCGAACACTACGCCTGGGGTGATCCATCTGTCAACAGATGGTATGAACCGCTAAGCAGCGAAAAGCGCAAGGCATTTGAGCATATCGTGGAGCTGTGCCAGAAATCCAAGATTGAGTTTTGTTTCAGCATGAACCCAAACCTGTGCAGTGCCAAGCCGTTGAAATACCACGACGCTGCGGATGTTGATGCCTTATGGTCGCATTACAGCTGGATGCAGTCACGCGGGGTGCAGTGGTTCAATATCAGCCTAGACGACATCACAAATGGCATCGACCCAGTTGGGCAGTGTCTGGTAGTCAATGAAATATACAGCAGACTGTTAAAGAATGACCGCAATGCGCAGATGATCTTCTGCCCTACCATCTACTGGGGTGACGGCAGTTCGGCATCTGATGCAAAATATCTAGCTGAGGTGAAGCGTCTGCTTCACCCAGGCATCTATATCTTCTGGACGGGCGACAGCGTTGTGGGACAGATCACCACATCAGCAGCAAAAAGGTTCAGGGAAGCTGTAGGACATAAGCTGTTCTTGTGGGATAACTACCCTGTTAATGATGGCCAACCAACCATGCACCTGGGCCCTGTGATAAACAGAGATGCCGACCTCTGCAGTGTGGTCGATGGCTATATGGCAAACCCCATGCATACGCAATCCGATTCAAATCGGATCCCCTTGTTAACCGCAGCGGATTACGCATATAATCCCACTGATTATGACCCCATACGCTCCATTGGCCAGGCAATAGTGAACCTTGAACCGAATTCGGATAGACAGAGCATATTGCATAAACTGGTGGATCATTACCCAGGTTTTATCATCTGGCAGAAAGGAAACACTGGCTTCAACCCAGTGAGATTTCTACTCAACAGGATTCTCAGTCAGGGACACAGCAGGTATCTCGCGGAGGCGCTGCTAAATGACACTGAGCAGCTCGTTCGACAGCTTGAAAGAGCATACCCAAAGAAATACAAAGCCGAGTGCAAGATCATCCGGGACGATATCAAGTACATGCGTCAGCGAATAGATGCCCACTATCACAACAGCTAATATGACTCCGTGCCAGGCACTCTGCAGCCCGGCACGGTTTGTTTAATTTTCAATTTCGTTGAAGAAAATCACAGATACTGGCAGCAGCTTGTTGCGGGGTGTCAACTACGGTAAACAGGTCAACGTCTTTTTTCTGAATGTATCCATGATCCAGCATCGTCTTCTTGAGCCAGTCGACCATGCCTCCCCAGTATTGGTTGTCATATAACACTACTCGGAAGGTCTCTAGCTTACCAGTTTGAGCCAAAACCAGCGACTCGAAAAGTTCGTCCATGGTGCCAAATCCACCAGGGAAAATGAGGTATGCATGGGCATATTTCAAGAACATTGTTTTCCGAACAAAGAAGTAGTGAAACTCCATGCTGATATCCAGATATGGATTTTCGTGTTGTTCAAATGGAAGTTCAATATTGCATCCGATGCTTAATCCCCCGCCTGCCTTAACACCCTTATTAGCAGCTTCCATAATGCCCGGACCGCCTCCAGTAATGACAGCCACACCATGCTCCCCTAAAATCCGTGCCGTTTCATGCGCCGCTTGGTAATGGGGATGTTCTGGTGCTGTTCGAGCAGAACCAAACATAGCCACCGCATTATCAACATGCGATAGTGCTTCAAAGCCGTGCACAAACTCACTCATGATCCGAAAAACGCGCCATGTATCACTGCTGGTAAAGTCTTTGCTCTGCATTGACGAGTCGAGTAACTCGAAGTCAGTCGTCGTCCTCCGCAGGTTTTTACAATCTTTGTCGTCCATTATCATCCTCCAGTATTCACAACCATGCAGGTCATTCCTAATATTCCGATTAACTATACCTTTATTCAGTCCTACTGAATAAACTTTTGACCAACCGATACGTCCATATTACTGAACTAGTTCAACATGGAGGCAGAAATGCATAGGCATAAAGGGAAGGCGTCGCTACGTACTATCATCATGTTATGTGTTATTGTGCTAGTCATTGTATTAGCAGTATGGAAACCGTGGGTCAACAAGCAGACAGACACCATCATTCGCACGGCTCACGTGAAGCAAGGATCTGTATTATCTACTGTCTCCGCGAACGGAGTTCTGCAGCCGCTTAGCACCGTTCAACTGAAATCGAACGTTGGCGGTCAAGTTACCCAACTGCTGGTAGACGAGGGCGATCGTGTTCGTAAAGGCCAGCTAATTGCAAACATCGATCCAACCGACACCCAAACTGCGTATGACCAAAGCGTAGCAGACATGGCTGCGTCGCAATCGAAGGTTCAGCAAGCACGCGAGCAGTTGTCTGTCACGAAAACCCAAACTCAGTCAGACATCACATCTTCTCGAGAAGCACTCGCCACAGCCAAGTCACAACTCGCCTTAGCTCAAGAGCAACTGAGAATACAGCCGAGTTTGACCAAAGCATCGATAAGCAAGGCTGAAAGCGCCTATTCTGGGGCTATGACGAGTTATGAGCAGTTGAAGTTCGTCACAGTGCCTCAGTCATTGATTGATGCGCAGTCGAGTTACGATCAAGCGAAAGCCGCCTCCAAAACGGCTCAGCTGAATCTGCAGCGTCAACGCGCTCTATACGACAAAGGATTTGTGTCCAAGAGCGATGTGGATAACGCTGAGGAAGGTAATTCTGTAGCACAAGCGCAGTTAACAAGTGCAAAAAAGAAGTACGACAACATTGAGAACGACACAAAACAACAGTTGAGGTCAGCAGAGCTCAAACTCAAAGAAGCTGAACAGGATTTACAAAGTGCGAAACTCAATGCAATAGATATCAAAACGAAGCAACAAGCACTGACATCCGCCAAAGCGAGTGTGAAGCAAGCTGAAGCCAACCTACAGAACGCACTTGCATCAGCACGTCAAACCGAAATCCGCCAAGGCGATATTATCCAAGCGAATGCGCAGGTCCAACGCTCTCAAGCTGCACTTCGCAGCAACAAAATCCAGTTAGGATACACCACCATCACCGCCCCATGCGATGGTGTTGTCACCGCGAAGTATGTAGAAGCGGGATCTATCGTAACAGCGGGGCGATCCTCATTCTCAGGCTCAGGCAATGGTGTCGGTATTGTTGATATTGCGGATATCAGCAGAATGTTTGCATTGGTCAGCGTCGATGAAACGGACATCGCCTCAATACACGTTGGGCAGAACGTCAAGGTAACCATCGAAGCCTACCCCGATCGGCCTGTCATGGGCAAAGTGACCAAAATCGCGGCGCAATCAGCAACCACACAGAGCGTTACCACCATCCCCGTTACTGTGGAGCTGTCCAAAACAAACGTGCGGTATAAGCCGGGCATGAACGTGGCATGCGACTTCATCATTGCTGAAGCCGATAACGTGTTGACAGTGCCTAATGAAGCCATCAAACAAGGTCGCCGCAGCACCACCGTGACCGTCATCAAGGACGGCGTTCAGACCGAACGGAAAGTCACTGTCGGCCTCACAGGCACAGACGACACCGAGATTAAGTCAGGCCTTCGCAACGGTGAAGAGGTTGTTACTGCCGTCATCGAGATGAAGACAACACCGATGACCCCAGGCGGTAACCAACCCGGTGGTATGGGTGGTCCAGGAATGGGCGGCCCAGGTATGGGTGGTGCCGGCATGGGCGGCGGTGGAGGTCGAAACCGTGGCCGTTTCTAATTCCGAAAACAACAATGTTGTGTTAGCAACACACATAGTAAAGAGCTACCAAACCGGAGATGTGGTTGTACACGCGCTTCGGGGTGTATCACTGCAAATAAAACAAGGCGAGTTTGTGGCGATTATGGGCCCATCTGGTTCTGGTAAATCTACGTTCATGAACATCATAGGCTGCCTCGACCGTCCCACCGAAGGCAAATACTCGCTAGACGGTGAGGATGTCGAGGGGCTTGATGACGATGAACTCGCCATCATCAGAAACCGCAAGATTGGGTTTGTCTTCCAGACATTTAACCTAATCCCCCGTCGGCCAGCTCTTCGTCAGGTGATGCTGCCTATGCTCTATAATGCGCAGTTCAAAGGTGATCCTGAGAAGTCGGCACTGGCAGCCCTACAACGCGTCGGGCTTGGAGAAAGAGTTCACCATAAGCCGAATGAACTATCCGGTGGACAGCAGCAGCGTGTAGCTATCGCGCGCGCACTGGTGAATGACCCTCCGATTATCTTGGGTGACGAGCCAACAGGCAACCTGGATACACGCACTAGTGAAGAGATCATGGCGTTGTTTCAAGAACTGCATGCAGAGGGAAAAACAGTAATCATCGTTACACACGAAGAGGATATCGCCGAGCATACACAGCGTATTGTCAGATTCCGCGATGGACACATCGTGTCAGACGAGCGTGTAGCGAATCCTAAATCAGCCGCCATCACGCTGCAGCAGATGCCGCCAGAGGAGAACGGGAAATGAGCCTAAAAGAGAGTATTTCAGTAGCCCTTGAAGGCTTAATGGCAAACCGAATGCGTGCTGTTCTCACGATGCTAGGTGTTATCATCGGCGTAGGTGCCGTCATCGCTATGCTTGCCATAGCGACCGGCGCGCAGCAGCAAACTATGCAGCGTATCCAACAGATGGGTACCAATGTATTGATGGTTATGTCGGGTCAGGCTCGTACCGGCGCGGTGATGGGTGGTTATGGCAGCAGGCAGACCCTGACATTAGGTGATGTTGATGCAATCATCTCCAAATGCGCCTCGGTAAAGACAGCCGTGCCCGAGGCACGCGGCAACATGCAGGTCAAGCACCTCAACAACAACACCAACACCAATATATTCGGCACCTATCCGGATTATCCGGAGGTGCGTAACTACAGCTTGGCGGATGGACGCTTCTTAACCATGAGTGACGTCCGCAGCAACCAGAAAGTAGCAGTGTTGGGGGCTACCACCGCGGTAAACCTATTCGGTGAGAACAACCCTATCGGGCAGTATATTACCATTCAAGGCAGCCGATTTCTGGTCATCGGCCTATTGGCTGCCAAGGGTAACTCCGGTGGTTTCAACGACCCTGATGACCAGATCATGATACCCGCCACAACAGCTATGAGACGGTTACTAGGTACAGACTACATGCGCAGTTTCAGCGTTCAAGCAAAGAGCTTGGATATGATGAACGTAGCCGTTGAGGAGATATCTGCGGTTCTGCGTAAACGCCATAAAATCCGCGATTATGAAGATGATTTCATCATCCGTAACCAAGCTGATGCCATAGAGTTTGCAGAAGAAAACAGCAAAGTGTTCACGCTGCTGCTGGCAGGTATAGCCAGTGTATCTCTGCTTGTTGGCGGAATAGGCATCATGAATATCATGCTGGTAACTGTCACAGAACGAACTCGTGAGATTGGCATAAGAAAATCACTAGGAGCTCAACGCAAAGATATCATGGTGCAGTTCCTTATAGAAAGCCTGGTATTATCGCTCATCGGTGGAATCATCGGGGTCATCGCGGGGGTTGGAGGTTCTCTCATTATTGGTTACAAAATCGGCTGGGCAGTGACCATATCAATACCCTCAGTGATCTTGTCATTCTCGTTTGCAGCACTCGTTGGCGTGTTCTTCGGACTGTATCCTGCGAGGAAAGCAGCATATCTAGATCCTATCGAAGCCCTACGCTACGAATAAGCATTTCCGTAATCATGTGGAGCGTGTCACGGCGCTCCACTCCCCTGCTAAAAACAAAATTCCACCGTTTTTGGTATAATGATAGTTCGGCATAGTAATGCCGTAAAGATGTGATACCGAAGGGAGAGCGCCCCATTATGATATTGCCCAAAGCTGATGAACTCGCGAAGTTCAATGCATACGCATTAGTTCTCGCTGCAGCCAAACGAGCCAACCAACTTCATGTTCAAGGTATCGAGAGAAAAGCTCTCATCAAGACAGACTCGCGCAACGTGCTGACTGTCGCCCTTGAAGAGATTGCTTCCGGCCGTATAGTGCCTACCCTCAAAGAGGTGCAGGCTCTGCCTCCAGAGGCCTATCCTGATTATCAAGCCCAGCAGCAAGCATTGGCTGAAAGTGAAGCAGCCCTCGCCGCTGAAATCTATAACCAGGAAAATGCAGATATTATCAACTCCATGGAACTGCTCTCAACAGAGGAAGCAGCCGCCGCTGCGGCAGCTGCCGATATGGAAGATCCTGATGCAATGCTTCCGCCGTCTGAGTTCAATGACAGCATTCTTGCTAAGGCGATTGCGAAGATCCGTGAAGAGAAAAATATAGCTCAGTCTGATGATTCCGAGAGTGACGAAGCCTCCAGCGATGATGAAATCACTCCAGATGGCGAATCTACAGACGAGGACCTAATCTAGGCTAGATACTGAAGAAATGCCTGCACAACAACTGGATTATTACGAAACACTAGGGGTCTCTAGGGATGCGTCGGTAGAAGATATTAAAAAAGCCTATCGCCGTTTGGCTATGCAGTATCATCCCGATAGAAATCCTGATAACCCACAAGCTGAAGAGAAATTCAAGCAGATTAACGAAGCCTATGAAGTGCTTAGCACACCGGAGAAGCGCTCACAATATGACCGGTTCGGCACGGCTTCAGGCTCCGCATCTGACTTTGGATTTGACTTCAGTAACCCGTTTGACATCTTTGATATGTTTTTTGGTGGTGGAAACGGCGGACGTTCTGCGCGCAACAATCGCGGCAGCGACATTCGCGTCGACGTCGAAGTCACCCTGGAAGAAATCGCAACGAACACGAGCAGAGATGTGGAATATGCGCGCCGAGTGCCCTGCAGCGACTGTGCAGGAACCGGAGCTGAAGGCGGAGCCGAACCTACTGTATGTCCGGAATGCCGAGGCACTGGACGTGTTCGGAAGGGTCAGCAGACAATTCTGGGCACCATCAGCATGCAGACCACCTGTTCTCGGTGCCGCGGCGAAGGGCGTGTTGTAGAAAACCCCTGCAAGAAATGCCGCGGGGAAGGAACTGTCCGTCAAGTTACAAAGAAGCCAATCACCGTTCCCAATGGTGTTGATGAAGGTAACTACATGGAGGTTGCTGGTGAAGGTGATTTCGCCGCACACGGCGGTCAACCGGGCGATCTCTACATCGTGTTCCACGTTAAGCCTCATGAAGCGTTCAAGCGTGATGGGTATGACCTTAGCTGCTCAGCCTCAATAGGTTATGCGAAGGCAGCGCTAGGCGGTACTGCGACCGTCAAGACACTGCTGGATGAACAAAGCATCGAGATACCCGCAGGAACGCAGCCAGGCACCATTTTCCGCATCGCAGGCAAGGGGCTTCCCCGACCGAACGGCGGTGCTGGTAACCTGCTTGTCACGATGAATGTTGATGTGCCTAAAAAGTTGAATGATCAGCAGCGTGCGATCTTGCACCAGTTGGCCTCTGCTTTGGGTGATGATACAGAAAACATCAACAATATTGAACCGAGCTTCATTGACAAGTTCCTTGGCAAAAAGCGCAAATAGACACAGCTTTTAGCTTATTACCCCCTGCAGTCTCAAGGCTGTAGGGGGTATTTTTTGCTCTGTGCAACGCAGGGAACCACGGGCGCCGTGTCGTATTCTATACTGATAACTGCATTCGTGGAGGCCCTCTTATGCCCGAACCATCCCTTGAGAATATTGCTGCACAAGATCACATAGATATTAACCTTGATGTTACTAAATGGAGCTTAAATGAAGACGGCGGATATGCTGTCATCAAACAGGCAGCCAGATCGCCGTGGGGTCTAAGCATCAGCCTAAACTACGATGCAAGCAAACCTTGGTGCAATTTTACAACGCAGTCCGCGATACCTCGTAATGCCATCGGTATCGCATTTTCTGTAAAACCCATCCAAGTAAGCATCGAAGCGGATCAGTTTGTGTGGATGATGGAAGACGATGGCGATGGTCACCTTGCCATGGTTGCATACGAACAAGGCGGGTTGAGCGCACTCCCTGTTAATGAGTGGCACAGTGTCTTCATCCCACTCAACTCCTTCAAGTATGAGCCGCGAGGTGATGGGAAAGACAATCTGCTGGCTGTCACACGTGTGATGTTGGGATTCAACAACGGTCCCGCCAATGCGGAGATATCAAATCTTCGCTGGATATGCCAATCCGCACAAGACATGACCGTACCGCAGCTGATGTGGCGCAGCTCCAATAATAACTGGAGCCTTCAACCAGGCAGTGAGGCACCGCTCCCACCCAAGAACAACACCGATGTGTATGGCTGCGCCGTGATCTTCGCTGATAATGTGGAGCCGCAGCCCGGCTTTGCTAACCCACACATGCTTGCAAAACAGTTGTCAGCACTCAGTTACCAAACAGTGTTAAGCAGTGCAGATCAGCTAGCTGGGTATCTCGACAGCGGTCAGATATCTCTCTTGGTCATGCCATATGGGCCGTATTACCCAGATAAAGCTAGGTCGGCGATCCGTGAATATTTGAAGCGCGGTGGCTGTCTGCTCTGCACAGGCGGGTATGCTTTTGATACACCTGTTATCCGTGATCACTCAGGCAAGCTGACTGCAAACAGCTCCAGTGTAACCGCTGAACAACTCGCCAACTCATCTGCACAGACTATACCGCTGAACACACGCACAGGAACTCCAGGAGACATCCTAGGGCTCGCAGCAGATCAGGTTGGCATGTTCGACCCCACATGGTCATTTCACGCCTCCCGCCTTGAAGCTAATGATCATACATCGTGGAGTGGCGATGATTTTCGCGGCTTTGCCTCTTGCTGTCTGCTAGGCAACAACGACCCTGTTTACGCACGCAAACACGCGCACTATACCAGTCTTGTCAAAGCTTATAACACCCAAGGATACTGCGCAGACGCTCTTGGTATGGTTCAGCATTTTACAGGCGTATTTTCGGGCGGGTGTTGGGCATTTTCTGGTGTACAAACGCATGACCTGTTCGCACCGGCCTCACCCCTGAAGAACACGCTGAGTGATATTATCTTCCGTATGAACCACCGTGTGGTCATAGAGAAAGCCATATCTGACAAAGCGATGTATTCTTCAGGTGAAACGGCGCAGATCACAGCTTATATCACCAACTTTTCAGCCTGTCCGGCCACACTACTGGTGACAGTGACATCACGTGAAGGAAAAGTACTGCTGACCAAATCGCTGGATGTATCACCAGGCAAAGACAAGTCGCAGTTCAAGCTCAAACTTCCAGTGCCATCACAAACCGATCTCTGCCACATCGAATGCCAGCTTAAAGTGGATGGCAGAATCACACAAACACTGGATACAGGCATTTGCGTTAGGCAGACCCGTTTTGCTAAAGCATTTGTACCAAGATGGCGTCAGAACGTGTTGTATAAGGGCAATCGTGCTTTATTATCAATTGGAGCCAACCAAACGGGCATGGTCTTCAATGCCGGTGATGAAAACCCTTGGACTTGGGATCATGACCTGCAGAAGATGCAGGACTATGGCATCAGCCTAATGCGAATTCTGCATTTCTTCCCTCAGCTTAATCCTGCAGGTGAGCGATATACATTATCCCAAGGCAACCCAGAATGGGTGCTGTCGAAGCTTGATGCCCTGCTGCAGTTGTGCCAACAACACGGTATCGCGATGATCCTAAGCCTGCATGACTGGATCGACCAAGACCTTCCTGAGGAAGAGCTTACCTTGGAACGCAAAATGGCCTACAACATTGCTTCACGATATAAGGGCATTCCAGGTTTCATCATAGATGTTCAGAATGAACCAGCCATCTCGTTGCCCGTCGGTAAATCCAGCGACACAAAACAGCACCTCACAAAAGGCTGGAATGAGTATCTTAAGGCCAAATATACCGATGATACTAGACTGCGAAAAGCATGGGCAGTATCCCCTCCCGAACCTAAGATCGGCGGCATTCCGTATTACACCGCTACGGGCAGATGGGACGATATGCGCAGCTACGATGCGGATGTTTATAGAACCCACCTCATGGCCAAATGGGCTGCAGTTAACACCAAAGGCATCAAAGATGCCGATAAAAACAGACTGGTTCTGGTAGGCTTCCTGCAGGAGCTCATCGGCTGCAACAAGCTTCAAGCAGTAAATCCTGTCGACATCGCGAATATGCATAGCTACACCGATCTGGACACATTCAGCGGAGACATCCGCATGTTCGACCGCCGGCTTGTGGGTAAAGGATTGACAGTCGGCGAGTTTGGTTCGATTATCGATCATGATGCCCGAACTAATGGACGATTTACTACATCGATGCAGCATGAGTTCTATTTAGCTCGAATGTGTTATTTGTTTGGCGCAGGAGGGGCGTTCATCTGCAACTGGAGCTGGAAAGAGATGGAGGAGACCATCTTCCCATGGGGCCTCTTCCGACAGAATAACGGCATTCCAAAGAGTATGGCTGGAATCTATCGCAACATGGCACTGCTTTGCCGTGGTGTTCGTCCATCTACAGCTCTGCCTGCAGTGTGGTTAGTGATACCTATTGAGAACCTGTATGGCGGCGAACAAGACACCTTCAAGCGGATGATCTATCAACAGGCATGGCAGTTGATGGAAGCTGGTATCCCCTTCTGCACCATTGACAACCAATCCTTGCCAACCGTCAAAGAGCATGCAAATACGATCATATATCCGAATCCCATGCATGTACCAGCCAATGTGCATAAGTACCTGACCAAGTTCATCTCTGAAGGTGGACGTCTGCTCACATCTGGGGATTTGGCCTATTCCGATATTAGACAGCGCAGTGAAGCTGCAGCCATGCAGGGATTGTGCGGCATCAAGGCACAAAATGTCAGTGCCAAACCGTGGCAAAAGGAATGGGCTGATACAAAGCTCCTTACTGCCGATGGCCGCAGTGTGGAATCTGAGCATACACACTCTGTTGGTAAGGGCGTGTGCATCTACAACCGACAACCGGTATACACAGCGGCTCAGTTGCTCTCACACCGATTAGCAGGCACACCAGTAAGCGGAACTCATGTCATGCCCTTGCAAGAACAGGCTGGCAAGATAAGTATATTTGGTGTCACGCGCACCCAAAGAAGCACTGTTGACAGTGTAAGGTCGCTCGAATACAACGGAGGTAAGCTGCAGATCAGTGACGCCGCCCAGGCTGCTTTCCTTGCGAGGCTAGACTCCACGAAACGGCTGATATCTGGTCTGACAAGCGGTCTGGTATCAACAACATGGGGCAGCGTCACTCCATCTGGTCAGATGGGCATCATGAGCCTTGATGAACGCCCCATTAGCATAGCTTCGAGTATCATCATACTAGGGATGGGCACACCATCTTT
>CAZFLA010000108.1:0-11959 GCA_964519405.1 uncultured bacterium | reverse complement strand
TCCATGCCGATGCGCAAGCGCTGACACTGCTCGAGAGGCTGTTGCTGGACGGCGAAACGGCACGTCTGCATCAGCGACTGGTGAAGCACGATCAGAGTTGTGCATCGATCGGCGGTGGTTACGACATGCGGCGTGGGCCTGGTTGTTTCCAATTCATCGCCATGCTCAATCCTGGAGCTGACTTCGATACAGTGCAATTAGCCATCGAACAGGAGCTGCATCGGGTTGCTTCTGATGGAGTTGCAGACGATGAACTTAATCGGTTGAAAACAGCATGTATGGCTCAGCGCTTTACAAGTGGATTTGCCGGCACTGGCGGTCTTCAGACGCAACAGGGTCGAGCCTTTGAGCTTGGTCTGCATACGCTCATTGCGGATGACCCCGGTTTGATCAATACCGATATCGACAGACTTAACCTGGTGACTTCTGAACAGATACAGCAGGTGGCAAAGAGTTATTTCACACCACAGCGTTTTGTTCGCGTGAATGTTTTGCCAGGTGCCAATATGAGCCAGAGTATGGAGGAGAGCAATGAGTAACGCTGCATCCAGCAAACCACAACCAGGGGCAGTGAAGCCATTAAACCTCCCTCAAACCTCTCGATTTGTGCTGAGCAATGGGCTGAAGGTCATCGCACTGTATATGCCGAATGTGCCGCTTGTCACTGTGCAGTTGGGTATCGCTGCTGGTGATGCATATAGCCCGCAAGGACTTGGTGGACTTTATGGTGCCGTTGCCCGATTGTTGCCCCAGGGATGCGGCGACTATGATGCTGTTACTTTTTCGCAGCGACTAGATGACTGCGGTGCGAGTATCCAAGCACATGGTGGAGCAGACTATATCAATGTGACAGGTTCTTGCTTAGCTGGATATTTACCGGAGTATCTGCAGCTTGCTGCCGATATGGTCACTTCGCCCAGATTTGACGATCAGGAAGTAATGATCGATCAGCAGAACACCATACAGGAACTAGCCTATATGCGTTCACTTCCGGCTGTAATGGCCAGGCAGACACTCAATTCAGGCCTATATGGAGATCATCCGTATGGTGCTAAGCTGCCGACTGATGCTGAGGTGATGGCAGCGGGTGCGGCGGAGTTGAAGTCGGCACACAAGCGCCGATTTGTTCCTCAAGACAGCACTTTAGTAGTGGTGGGGCAATACCAGCAAGACACGCTGCGGAGTTTGATTGAATCGGCTTTCGGCGGTTGGACAGGCAGCGCTGATGACTCTGCATTGGCAGAGGTCGTCAAGGTGCAGACAGCTCAGAAGGTTGTGCTGGTAAACCGGCCAGGGTCTGTTCAGGTCGATTTGCGCATCGGTCAGTTGGCGATGCCGGGGTTATATCGCAAATACCATGTGTTAAACTTATTCAATGCGGCATTTGGCGGCCGTGCCGGTTCCATACTGTTTATGAATGTGCGCGAAAAGTATGGCTATGCATACAGCGTGGGCAGTGGATATGGCGTAAACAAGCGCGGCGGAAGCTTCTCAATGAGTGCACAGGTTCGGAATGATGTTGTTGGTCACGCCATTGAATTGATGTTGGCTGACATGGCACAGGTATGTGAGAACGGCTTATCCGATGAGCAGCTGCAAGCCTCAAAGAACTACCTTGATGGTCAGTTCTGTATTGGTACCAGCACTCAAAACGGCATAGCCTCCAGCGTTCTGCGTTCCGATCAGTTTGAACGTCCAGAGGATGACCTCTACACGCTGCGCAGCAGGATACAACAAGTCGACAACGCACTGCTGAAAAGTGTGCTGCACGATGTACTCCAACCAAAACACAACATCATCGTCGCCGTCGGTGATGCCGAAGCTGTGAAGTCGCAGTTGGATCAGTTTGGGGATGTGGCGGTTGTTGAGCCTTCATGAATGAGCAGCCGCTGTCCGGTCAGTTGAATGGAGTAGTTACCGTCATCGTGCCTGTCTACAATGAAATGAAGACGGTCGATACACTGCTTCATCGGCTGATGGAGGCTCCTTTTGAGAAGCAGATCGTCGTCGTCGATGATGGCAGCACCGATGGCACACTGGATGTACTTAGACAGCATCCTGACATCACGCTTGTGACTCATCCGAAAAACATCGGCAAGGGGATGGCGATACGCAGCGGTATCGCCCATGCCAAGGGTGAAGTGTGTATCATTCAGGATGCTGACCTTGAGTATTCGCCAGATGAGATTCCGAGGCTTGTTCAGCCGATATTTGAACGGCAGACCGACGTGGTATATGGCAACAGGTTTTGGAATGGGCTGCCATCTGGTATGGCATGGCCGAATAAACTAGTGAACCGCCTGTTGGCGAGCATGGTCCGGGTGCTGTTTGGAGTTCCCATGCAAGATGAAGCAACTTGCTATAAGGCTTTCCGCACGACGGTACTGAGAAGTATCCCTTTGAACTGTCTCAGGTTTGAGTTTTGCCCTGAGGTAACCGCTCGGTTGCTAAAAAGTGGGGTGAAGATATCTGAGATGCCCCTTTACCATTACAAGCCCCGAACCCATGCTGAGCATAAGAAAATCCGCTGGACTGACGGTGTTGAAGCGATATGGACGTTAATCCGCTACAGAATCAGGTCGTAGAGCAATGAGCACCGATCTTATAACGCCTGTATGGTATCATTCTGTTCACAGCGACAGCGAGTTTGTCGAGTTGGTGAATACCTACGGGTGTTGTACCGCGAAGTGCTTGCCGGCTTGGCCCTTGTTTCCCAATCAGCAACAAGCCTTAGCTGAGCTGGGTATGATTGATGTTTGGTTTTGGAAAGATGATCTCCACGCAGAAAAGCGCTTGTTCTATACGCGCTTGTTTGGCGGCAAACCCGGTTTTGTGTCCATGTCGCTGCTGCCGGTTATGGTGGCTGCATTTGGCAGAGTGTTTGATGAAATGCTCTTTCGCGGTGAATTGCCAGCGGAAGCTGTGGATATCTACCGGGCGATTGAGCAAGAGGGACCAATAGGCATTAAACCACTTAAGGCGATGCTTGCTCACATCCCTCATGCGACGATTGACAAGTATCTTCAACTGCTTGATAGAAAGTTGCTGATCACCAAATGCGGTGTCACTGGCCGAACTCGTGGCACATATGGGTTCATCTGGGATACAACCGAACATTGGATGCCTGAGATACTTCGCCAAGCACAGTCGATAGGCACACAAACCGCCCGAGAGATGGTCTGCGATCATATGCGTCAGTTTGCCATCACCCCCGATGGCAGTTTCTGGAAGCGGCAACTTGATGTGCCATCATCAGAAACTATATTTACGCGCAAATAAGTATAAATAATTCTGTATTATTAAGAATTTTCCATTGACAGAGTTCAACAATACATGTAGTATTATGTCTAGTCATCGCGTATAGTAAGTCGAGTGTGATGACAGATCATAGATATGAGGATGTCTGTTGTAATGTCCTATCTTGATAATAAAGTATCTCTAGAGACGCTGCTGAGTTATGCGGCAGAGCAAAACCGCGATCCGCTGGTTGCTCTGCTAGATTACATGAAGACCAAGCGGCTGTCTCCACGCTGGTATGCCACCAACTCCATGAACGTGAAGTATAAGAACGCCATCATCTTCCGGTTTCGGGTGTTTACGGAAGGCGATTGGGAGCTGAACCTAACAGTGGCTAAAGAGAGTGACCTCGATATTGTGCTGCGTTCATTGAATTCCGAAATGCAGGCATTCTACTTCAAGAATCTGCGGCCTTGTCGTCACTGTAACCCAAAGCACGGTGACGGGCGCCAGATCACCATCCTAGGAGAGAGTTATTACATCTGTGCGGCACCCGAAATACAGATGAAGAATCCTACTCTAGCCGATGTGAACATGTTGCAAGAATTCGTCGATGTCCGCATCGACAACATCCGAGCGAATAAGTAGCATCCTCCGAATTTACCGCTTCTGCTTTGTTGCATATAGAACCGATTAGGAGAGTGATGAAATGTGTGATTTTGAAGCCATTGATCAGTTTTGCAGTAGTTGTCCAAGAACCACCCAAGAGATGATCGTGGCACTGCACCAAATTGCTGTAAAACACGACTGCCAGTTCAAAACTGATCATGATGAGCAGGGGTTCTCAATATCCTATTCATTGCGCTCATTTATGCTCAGATGGGCAGACGGAAAGCTCTGGATGGATGGTGAGTATGACATCCGTGCGTTTATGGATCTGTATAGGAACACCGATGACGAAGCAGTGAAGCGCCTACTGTTTCATGCAGCCATTCCATGTGAATACTGCATCAATGACAAGTGCACCACATACTTGATGGCTGCCCAACGCACCATTCAATTCGAAGGGCGTCAGAAAAAACTCTGCGCACCTTGGCGCCATCACTTGCATATCGAAGTGACCCCAAACACCTTATCTGCTTGCCGTGCCATCGCGGAGATGATGTTCGCATATGCCTATCCGCACATGCACGTTAAGCAAGAAACGCAGAACGACGTAAGCTATGTCCTTAATCACAAAGAAGATTTTTATATCGTGGGATACCGTGCTGTTCATAACCAATTTACAGTCTCCGACGATGTCTTTGCGGCGTCAATACTCAAGCGGAACGACGATGGTCAGCGCAAGCTGGACGCTTTGTTTGAGAGCACTCAGATGGTTGATACTGGTTGTTATGTGGGTGCCATCGATAACTTCGTGAACGGCGTGCTGTATGACTACGTCTTTGGCATTATCTGCGACCATGTGCCAGACGCACTGCCCGACGGAGTTGTCTGTCGGCGCATCCGCAGCGGCGCATGGGCTGTATATAACAGCAGCACGGGCGATTACCAGAGCATTTGGAGGCACTTCACCAGTTCGTTTTATGATGCCGAGAAGATGGGTTATGATACCGCGCGAATTCCTTTTGAACTACATACCCCTGACGGCCGAATTCACGATGTGCATATCCCTGTTGATCCCTTGATGGGCAAAGAGAGTTCGACCACCAAGGTTTTGGTACATACACCCAATATCAAATTGGCAGGTTTCACTAACTATATCGAGAACGATCATCCCCTGCATCACGAGTACACTTTTGCGCCTGAGGCACGCTTGAAGGAGCTCTTCCCATATGCAGACAAGATCGTAAATACAAGTATCCATGCGATATTCGGTAAACCCATGCGATATATGTTCGGTGTGGAGATCGACGACCTAACACCTGTTCCTGAAGGGCTCGAGACATATGAACTTCAGGGTGGTTACTGGCATGTAGAAGGTTCAAGGCACTTCAACGGCGGAGCTGCAAACTGGGATTTCGATGACTTTTATGACAGTCTACAAGCAAAGGACAACCTGGCACATCCTAGGGCGTTTAGCACATATGAGTATCAAGCTCGCGGCGGTTACACCGAGGTTGTGGTTCCCGTAAGGGTTCGCGGTGAACGCCACGGCGAAGTGGTTGATCTGCCTGCTCAATACATCATCGGGAAACTTGAGGCTCCACCGGATAGCATCGTGACTGACGAGGATATTCATACCATGTATAACCTGCCGGCGAATGGCCAACAGGGAACATACTTCATCGCCTATACACTGGCTGTCACAAACCAAAAACTGTATTTCGATAAGCCCATCATCAAAGGCATTACCGCTGATATGGCAGTCGAGTTGCCTTCCGGTTATCAGTCGTTTATACTTGACGCCGGACGCTATCTCAAGATCACCGAAAGTGTGCCTCTTGGTGAGCCGGGATGGGAGATTGAGTGTTTCGATAACGAAGAGTATACAACCGTGATGGGGTATGCTGCTGATCGTAACCGTCAATTTATCATTCGCCAGTATGGGTATGGTTATAGTTATGAGCTCTATGTTCCCATATTTGACGACGGTCATATGGTTCGGTAAATACCAGATGATTGCTTGACGAATCGCTCGCTCGTGTGTGGGTGTCTAACTACTGGTTGATTTACCATAGCTAAATATGTCAGAATCAGGACGCAATGAGGCGTAAATACACGCATTCAATGCGTACAGGAGGTCGGCAGTATGGCAGAACCCTCAGTTAACGAGGTCGTGCCCATAAACAGCGGATTTACACCCGAGCAGATACTAGATATCTATCGGCGAATGATATTGATAAGGCGTTTTGAAGAGAGTTGCTATGCACCTTACCGTCAAGGCAAGTTTGGCGGATATCTTCATGTATACGTGGGTCAGGAAGCAGTGGCGATGGGCTTTATGCAGGCACTGCGGTCTGATGATATGTTCATCTGCACCTATCGCGACCATGGGCACCTACTAGCTCGTGGCGGTGATCCCAACCGCATCATGGCCGAGTTGTTTGGACGCGCTACCGGCGTGGCCCATGGCAAGGGCGGAAGTATGCATCTTGTGGACCATGAACTAGGTTTCTATGGTGGGTATGGCATCGTGGGTGGAAATGTGCCGTTAGCTACAGGCATCGGCTATTCCATCAAGTATAAAGGCGGCGACCAGGTCTGCTTGTGCTTCTTTGGCGAAGGAGCATTCAATAATGGCGCGGTGCATGAAGCGCTGAATATGGCCAGTGTCTACGAGGTTCCTGTTGTGTTTATCGTGGAAAATAACAACTACTCGATGGCCACTCCTGTGGAAAGATCATCTGCTGTATCGAACTTCTCAGATCGTGCACAAGCTGCCTATGGCATGAAGAGCGAACGGATTCCTGGTATGAACTTTTTTGAAGTATACGAATCGGCAAAAAGGATCATTGACGAGGTTCGTGAAACACAGAAACCTGCCTTTGTTGAAGCGATGACCTACAGATTTGAGGGACACGGTATCGCCGATAATGCCACAAACCAAGCGTTATACCGCACCAAAGAGGAAGTCGAAGAGCAGAAGAAGCTTTGTCCAATCGCACAGATGGAATCACAGCTCATAAAGTTCGGCATAGCCACTCAAAAGCAAATTGATGACATAGATGCACAAGCTAAGGATACCGTGGCTGATGCATTGAAGTTCGCTAACGATAGCCCCGAACCGGCAGTTGCCGATCTCTATCGATCTGTGTATACCGACTTGGAGGTGAAGGAATGGCGGTAATATCTTACAGAGAAGCTCTGCGCCTTGCCCTAACCGAAGAGATGGAGCGCGACGAAAAAGTATATATTCTTGGCGAGGAAGTTGGGCATTACCAGGGAACCTATCGCGTGACAGAGGGCTTACTGCAGAAGTTCGGCGAACGCCGTGTGGTAGATACTCCGATTTCAGAGGCCGGCATGGTAGGCATGGCGATCGGCTCAGCCATGTGCGGACTTCGTCCTGTGATGGAGTTCATGACATACAGCTTTGCTTTGGTGGCGATGGATCAGCTCGTGAACCACGCTGCGAAGATCCCATATATGTTTGGTGGGCATCTTGGTGTTCCCGCAGTGTTTCGCGGACCCGCAGGCAGCGGAGCGCAGTTAGGCGCTCAGCACTCCCATAGTTTAGAGAGCTGGTATGCGCATATCCCTGGGCTAAAGGTTGTATTGCCCTCCAATCCCGCAGATGCGAAGGGCTTGCTGAAGACAGCCATCAGGGATGACAACCCAGTAATCTTCATGGAGCACGCGAAACTCTACTCGCAGCGTGCGGAAGTTCCTGACGATCCCAATTTCACAGTGCCGTTCGGTGTGGCTAATGTGATACATCCTGGTGATGACGTCACAGTGGTGACATATGCCTTAGGGTGTTCTATTGCTGTGAAAGCAGCCGAAACACTGCATGAAGCCCACGATATAGATATCGAGGTGATTGACCTTCGAACCTTGATGCCATTGGATATGGACACCATACTAAACTCGGTGAGAAAGACCCATAAAGTAGTGGTGCTTCACGAAGAGAACCGCACTGGTGGATTTGGTGCAGAGATCGCCTCGCGAATCTATGAAGAGGGATTCGATGATCTTGACGCACCGGTGAAGCGTGTGGGATCCGCCGATGTCCCGATGCCTTTTGCTAGGAACTTGGAAAGAGCTGCTTTGATTTCAGAACAAGATGTCATCAACGCAGTGAAGAGTCTGGTTTAGGAGGACGCCATGATAGATATTATTATGCCTAAAATGGGCGACGGTATGGAAGAAGGCGTCATCCTGAGATGGATTAAGAAGCCTGGCGACAAAATTGAGAACGGCGACACCCTAGCTGAAGTGGAGACAGATAAAGCGAGCGTGGACCTGCCCTCCGATGCGGAAGGCACTCTGGTTGAGATATTGGTTGGCGAAGGGCAAAGTGCCCCTGTGGGCGGCGTGATTGCTCATCTAGGCAGTGCCGACCAAGTGGTTCTGCAAACTCCATCTGCTGTGGTTGATCTGACTGTTGAAAGTGCCAAAGCGCCAATGCAAGCTGCGCCAGTTGGCCCGGAGAAACCTGCAGATCCGAACGATCGGCGCAAACCGCGTTTAGTGGCTTCGCCATTAGCTAAACGAATCGCTGCCGATAACGGAATAGACCTAAATTTGGTTGTGGGAACCGGACCAGCCGGTCGTATCGTGGAACGCGACGTGCAGCAGGCGATGCAGCAGGCTAAAACCAAGCCGAGTAGTGCCGTTCGCGGTGTCACAGCTGCGGCTGCCGAACCAGGACACAAGATCGTCCAGCCGATGAGCCGCATGAGAAAACTCATCGCAGAGCGAACTACTCAAACTAAGCAGGCTGTTCCGCACTTCTATGTGTCGATGTCCATCGATATGGGTGCGGTGATGAAACTGCGCACGCTATTGAACGAGGCCGCTGAGGAGCAGACAGCAAAACTGTCTATTGGTGACTTCGTCACTAAAGCAACGTCATTAGCGTTATCCAAGCACCAACCCGTGAACGCGCTGTATGAAGATGATGCCATTGTTTACTGTGAGGACATCAATATCGGGATAGCGGTGGCGCTTCCTGATGGCCTCATCATACCTGTCATTAAACAGTGCCAACGCATGGGGCTGCGCGAGCTTAGTGCGGAGACGAAACGGCTGGCGGAATCGGCGCGAAATGGCAAGATACTGCCGGATGAAATGACCGATGCCACCTTCAACATCAGCAATCTTGGCATGTATGGTGTGGATGATTTCGTGGCGATTATCAGTCCGCCGTCGGTGGCGATACTTGCCGTTGGCGGAATCCACAAACGGCTTGAGCTAGATGAAGATGATCAAACCGTGGTGCGTAATATCATGCAGGTGACGGTATCGGCAGATCATCGAGCTTTGAACGGTGCCGATGTGGCGCAGTTCCTCAATACATTCAAGAACCTGCTTGAGAACCCCTACAAGCTTCTTTAAGAGCCTAGGCAGCAAGAATGGCATACCCATTCTTGCTGCTATAGATTCCACTCTGTTTGTATACCTTGGTGATGAAGCATAGTGCGAAAGTCGGCAAACAATGCCTTATTGCTGCGAATGTCGGCGGGAGCCGCGCCATGTTTTATGCTCATGGCGGCAAGAAGACCAGCAGACTCGCCGATGTTCCATTCGATGGGATGCAGACGGTAGCAACCGTTCGTGATGTGGGTTACGCCGATATTCTTACATGCGGGTATGAGGTTCTGCATACGCACGGGGATCAACGCTCCCAAAGGTATCGTGAACGGAAGCGTCTTGATGCTGAACGCGGCTGCTCCGCCAGCTCCGTTGTGGATATCTATTGTGTAGTGTCCAACGCCCACGCTGTCCCAGAACGCAGGGCTCTTATTCGAACCTGGCTGGTTCTCCGCGCTGACATGCTGCTCAAGCACTGTAAACTGAGCTTGAATCCGTCGGCTTTCGCGATGGTATGCCGCTATCGCTAGTCCATCAGGCGTTCCTGCTAGATCAGGCCGCAGTTGAACTCCTGACCATCCAACCCCACCATCGACCCGCGGTGCCTCATTTTGCAGCCAGTAGACCAAACTAGTCGTCAACTCACGGCTAGCCTGCAAGTGATGTGCCGCCACATCTGCAGGTTTATCTATGATATTCCCGAAGACATAGTCGTTTTGGGGCCAGTTTACGACAGTGGCTTCCTGCGGCTGATGTGCAGCAGTATAGATACCGCGGCTGATGATACGCCTGTAGGTGAAAAAGCTGCCATAGAACCCCTTGGGGCCGTCATCAAACAGCGTCCATGTCTGGGCGTTGCCTTCATGGTTGTATGTAGTCCAGTCTAGTAAGCCATTTCTCCAGCCTGGGGGAACCACATCGCGCCAGTACTCATAATTATTGGGCTTTTCAATGGGGTGTGGATGGTTAGGGGCATAACCCAACAAGGCGCACCATGTGAAGCTTTGAACTTGCTCTGGGTTAGCATCACCTGTGAGCGCATGCAGTTCACCGGTCTGTGCTTGGCTCTCTGCACCAGTAACATACTCGGTGCCAGTCATTGGCAGAAGGTCACCCAATTCGGTAGCATCTAGAATATACTGTGCAGATACTACCAACAGCTCTGCATGATGTGCAGATGAAAAAGTGACGCTAAGTACTCTGTCGCCATCAGTTTCTGCCATAATAGGCTGTGTATCAAACAATATCCGCAGTAAACCAGTCTGAATATATGGCTGGAGTGTTTGCATGATGATTTGATGTGCGAGCCGCGGCTCAAAGCATATCCTCGATACCCACCCTTCACCAGGGTTGAGTAGGGGGTTCTTCAGAGCCGATTCTGTGAGCGGCCGGTTGTTGCGATAATAGTCACGCACCTGGCTGCGAAACTGGCGATAACGTGCTGTGGCGCCTGGCGGGACGGCCTGACTGCTGAGTTGGCCTCCCACCCATTGAGTGGGTTCCGTCATGATGACCGAATAACCCAGTGAACAGGCGCTCATGGCTGCGGCTGCGCCGCCTGTGCCTGCACCGACGATGAGAATATCACATGTAAGTTCATTCATGAGCACATTTTACCGCAGTTACAAACACTGTGGTCTTGCTAATCACCAGCATGTGCATACTTGCGAAGTATATCGCTAAATCGGGAGGATCTTGTTTTGTTTACGGTCTTATTTACCATGGTTATTGCCTTACTGGTGTGTTTGCGACCCAAGCGCGTTGCCGCCGCAGTTCGCACTGAGCTTGTGAAGGAAGTTGAGTTGGGCAAACGCAAGGAAGCCAAACTATCTTGGTGGGGATATGATAAACAAGATTCCACTGATATCATCCAGAGAGCCATCAAATCGGGTGTCGCTAAGCTTTACATCGATGCGCAAGATACGCCATGGTATACTCGCCCTCTAGAGGGTGTCAGTAATCAACAAATCATCTTTGAACGCGGAGCAGAGATTGCTGCATTGCCTGGTGCTTACGAACGACTGGGCGATTGTCTGTTGACATATTCAAGCTGCAGCAATGTGGTCATTCGGGGGCCGATTGGTGATAAGGGTAAAACAGCTCGATTTAGCATGCGAAAAGCGGATTACCAGTCATCGAACTACGAAAAATCGGAATGGCGGCACGGGCTGGCCATTTTGGCTTGCAAAAATGTGTTGATTCAAGATATCGCTATCGAAAGAACAGGCGGTGACGGCATATACTTAGGTGCCGCATACGGCAAAGGTCCGAATGACGGCATCACAATCCGGCGTGTCGACTGCAATGAGAACCATCGGCAGGGTATCAGCGTCATCACCGCCAACAACCTGCTAATCGAAGACTGTCTGCTTCGAAACACAAGCGGAACAGCACCAGAGGCTGGTATTGATTACGAACCAAACGGGGTTAACGAGGTTCTGTCGAATTGCGTCATTCGCAGGTGTATCGCTGAAGGAAACAAGGGATCCGGTTACCTCATCTGCCCACAGGCAATGAACCCAACTTCCAAACCGATATCTATCATCATCGATCGATGCGTCGCGAAAAAGAATCATCAGCATGCTCTGCAGGTGTGCAGTAAACCTCAGGCTTCCGTAAGTGGTGTCATCAGCATCAGGCGGTTTGAGGGCAGCAATGAACAGATGGCCGGGTTGGCTGTGCAGTTCTCGTATCCCCGCCTAAAGATTGAGCTTACCGACGTCGAGTTCCGAAATGAAGGTGTGCA
>CAZFLA010000107.1:9151-11975 GCA_964519405.1 uncultured bacterium | reverse complement strand
CTCATTGAAGCTGGGCTTCGCGTGATACTCGTGCTCAACCTCATGGACGAAGCGGTAAAGCTAGGCTTGACCATAGATTCCGCAGCTCTGTCACGTAAACTGGGCATTCCTGTGATAGAAGCTGCTTTCATCAAGAACAAGGGAATCAAGTCGCTGAAACAGCAACTGATAGAGATGGCACAGCATGCAGATTAACTACAACACAGTGATCGAAAATCTGCTTCAGTCAATTACTGAGCTGCTGGATGACCATTATCACATATCAGCTCGTTCCATCGCACTGCTGTTGATACAAGGCGACGAGCAGATGTTTGAGCGCGTGGAAGAGGTGCAAGGCGCCGAAACAGCCGGTAAAATTCGCTCCATCATCCACGATGCCGGCCACCTGCAGGCCGAACCGCTCATGATCAGCGTCATGCGTATGCGGCAGCAGATCGCAAGCGGCATCTGTCAGCAAGTGATGACGCTGCCCGGTGACGCGGGCTCTGGTTGGAGCAGCAAAATCGGCAAAATCTGCGCCCAGCCGCTGACGGGCATCCCCATTCTGTTGATTGTGCTCTACTTCGGGCTTTACCAGTTTGTCGGCCATTTCGGAGGCGGTGTTCTGGTCGACTGGCTGGAAAATGATGTGTTTGGCAAGCACATCAACCCCGTTTTGTGCCGGTGGATACAACATGTTATTCCATGGCCATGGCTGCAGTCGCTGTTCACCAGCGAATACGGGTTAATCCCCCTCGCCCTCACCTATTCCATTGCCTTGATATTGCCGATTGTGGGCACCTTCTTTTTCATGTTCTCCATGCTGGAAGACAGCGGCTACCTTCCCCGGCTTGCCATGCTGATTGACCGGCTGTTCAAACGAGTGGGACTAAACGGGAGAGCGGTCATACCCATTATCTTGGGGTTTGGATGCGACACCATGGCCACCATGGTGACGCGTGTTTTGGAGACACCCAGAGAGCGGCTGATCGCCACATTCCTGCTGGCTTTAGCCATTCCATGTTCCGCACAGATGGGGGTATTTGTGGCGGTTCTCAGCACTCACCCCGGTGCGTTGATCTTGTGGTGTGCCATTCTGGTGTGCGTCTTTCTGTTCACAGGTTGGCTGGCCAGTAAGGTGGTTCCTGGTGAAGCAAGCAGCTTTCATATGGAGCTGCCATCAATGCGATGGCCGTCCATTGGCAACATCCTCACCAAGACCTACTCAAGGATGTATTGGTATTTCCTCGAGGTTCTGCCTTTGTTCTTCTTGGCGAGTATCGTCATATGGCTCGCGGAACTTGCTCATATCTTCAAGCTGCTGGCTCAAGCTCTGCAGCCAATCATGCATCTATTATCACTGCCCCCTCAGGCCGCAGATATCTTGATATTCGGGTTCTTCCGACGCGATTTCGGTGCAGCTGGTCTGTATCACATGCATGAACAAAACCTGCTTGATGGCGTTCAAATACTGGTAATCTCGGTCACCCTTACGCTCTTCCTGCCCTGTTTTGCACAGTTCATGATGATGCGCAAAGAGCGCGGCACGAAGACCGCTGTGAGCATTGCTGCCATCATCCTACCGCTCGCACTTGGTGTCGGAGCACTATTAAACTGGGTCATCCGAAGTCTGGGGGTAACCATATGATCTGCACACACTGTCGGATGGAGTTTACTCAAGAAGAGGCGGAGCAAGGCTGCAAAGCATGCGGTCTGTTTGGCGGTTGTCACTTGATCAAGTGTCCCCACTGCGGTTACGAGCAGGCAGCTGAACCGGAGATGCTGCGATGGCTGCGGCGCAAGCTTCACAGGGGACATCACGCGGATCACCACCATCATGACCATCATGATGGGCACAACCACTATGTCAGCCAAACTCCCGATACAGGCGTTATTATGTCGCTCAGCGCGCTGACGGTTGGCGACTCCGGTTATGTGTACAGTCTGTTGATAGACGATCAGACACTGCTGCGGAAACTGATGTCGTTGGGGTTATTGCCTGGAGTACGCATCAAGCTAATACAGAAATACCCGGCATTCGTGCTGCAGATGGGATACACTCAGATAGCTATCGATCGCCAGTTGGCAGGGGTAATAAAGATCACCCCTGATATGGAATAGCATGATCTAAGTGCCGCAGAGGCTGTAAAAACCGCCGCGGCACTCATTGCCCGTTACTTCGCGGTTGATCCCTCTGGTGTGAACTTAATCCAATCGACGTTGAAGTCGCTTCCGTCACACACCAATTTCATTACTTGGTTGATGGTGTTTAAATACACACCTGTTTTCTTTACCGTCGTCCAGTTCTGCCATCCGCCAGTACTCCGCACCACGATGTTTCCCGATACGTCGTTGCCATCAACCTCTAGGTGACAGAAGGTATACCCTTCAGCCCCGCGAGATACGCGCATTTCCATGGTGTATAGCCCTGGTTGGGGTATGTTCACGCTGTATTTCAACCACTCATCGGCCACCACACAACACACGTTGTATCCGCCTTCTGAGCATTCCTGAATATCTACGCCATCTTGACGGTAGACACCGCCCACATTGCCTGCAGTGCTGTCATGGTAAGCCATACCTTCACCGCCGTCATCGTAGTTTTCTGCTTCGATGACGCCAGGGATCATCCACTTCTTACCACCATAGGGTGTGCCTTCATACCGCTTGACTTCAGCAGCGGGCTGAACTGCGACTGCTGGTACCGCTTTCGGTTTCGGACGCGGTTTTGCGCCAGGGGTTGGCAGCAGCTTCACGCTGCCTGTCAGCCGGATGTCATCGGAGGCACTGCCCACCATGATCTGATAGCTGCCGTTTTTAAATCCATGCAGAGCGGACTGGCGTT
>CAZFLA010000107.1:3723-9141 GCA_964519405.1 uncultured bacterium | reverse complement strand
CGGCATACCAGTCGGATAGCTCAGACCAATACGCAAATGAGCGCTGATCCAACGTCAGGCTGATGGCTTTAGTTTCACCAGGCTGAAGCATCACTTTAGCGAAGCCTTTCAGCTCCTTCGCAGGCCGCGGCACACTGGGGTTGATAGGGCAGACATAAAGCTGAGCTACTTCCTTACCCGCACATTTGCCGATATTGCTGACCTTGAAGCTCACCGTGACCTTCGGGTTCTGGTTATGGCTGTTGACAGCCGTTACCTTAATGCCGGAGTATTTGAACTGAGTGTATGATAAGCCATGACCGAAGGCGAACTCCGGCACGATCTTCTTTTTGTCGTAACCACGGTAACCCATGAAGATACCCTCGGTATACTTCAATTTCGACGGGTTGCGCGTAGCAAATGAAGGCTGGTCGGAATCGCGTTTTGGCCATGTGATGGTCAGTTTACCCGATGGGTTGACATCGCCAAACAAGATATTCGTGAGTGCGTGCCCGTGCTCCATTCCAGGATACGCTTCGTAGACAACGGCCGGAACATGATCTACCCAGTCCCTTATCTCCAGCGGTCCGCCCACGAACACGACAATCACATTCGGGTTTACAGCAGCCACAGCACTGATCAGCTTGGTCTCTTGTTCAGGGAAAGTCAGGTCAAACTTGTCGCTGCCTTCGGTATCCCCGCCCTGGTAAGGCGCCGCATGGCGGTATCCCGTGACCACCACGACTGTACCGCCCTTCTTGGCGGCCTCTACAGCGCCTTTCTGTGTCGGTTGGTAGTTGACCTTCAGCCCGTTCATGCCCTCGAGAGCATCTTTGGGGGTGATCTCATAAGGCACATTCACGGCACTGCTGCCGCCGCCAGGGCAATGCCGTGCATCGGCGTTATATCCGGTAAGGATGATTGACCGGGTGGTCGATTTAGATAATGGCAGCAGAGCACGGTTGTTCTTTAGCAGCACGATACCCTCTTCCGCTACTTTGCGGGCAACCGAATGATTGGCATCGGTATTGATCTGCCCAGGATGGGAAACCGGCCCCCAGCCAACTACCCCCGCTTTATAAGATACCCGCAAGATACGCCGAACCATGTCATCCAGCACAGATAGCGGCAGCTTACCCGCCTTCACGAGCGATGCCAGTTTTTTATAAGAGCTGGCATTTGGCATAGATAGATCCATACCATTGATGGCTGTTTGTTCGGTCGTGCCCGTGATGGTTCCGCCTTCAGATACCGAACCCCAGTCCGTCATGGTTAACCCTTTGAAGCCATACTCGTTCTTCAACACATTGCGCATTAAGGGGGTTCCGTAGCACTCTATACCATTCAACAAGCCGCACGATGCCATCACTGCCCATGCGCCGCCTTGCTTAATGGCTTTCTCGTAACCAGGCAAATAGATCTCACGCAGCGTGCGTTCATCAACAATAGAGTTGGTGCCCTCGCGGTTGTTCTCTTGGTTGTTAGCAATGAAGTGCTTAATCGTGGCAGCCACTCCCTGGCTTTGAATACCCTGAACCATATTGGCTGCCATCACCCCATTCAGATAGGGGTCTTCGGTATAGTATTCAAAATCGCGTCCGCAGACTAGGTCACGGATGATATTGATGCCAGGCCCTAGCACGCAGTCGACATTCCCTGCATTGGCTTCGCGGCCAAGAACCATACCAGCGCCGTGAAGCAGTGAGGGATTCCATGTCTGAGCCAACAACATCCCAGAGCCAAATCCGGTGGCCGGGCCTGAACGGGAGACTCCAAGCGGTCCATCGCTCATGCGTATCGGCCCGATACCCAGACGCGGACACCCGCCGCCATCCATACTGCCGTTGCCGTGACACATCGCTTGTTTTTCTTCCAGCGTCATTTGGCTGATGATCTTGCTGATCTTCTGCTCAAGCTGCGCCGACTCTGCAGCCGTTAGCGGCTTTGGTGGTGCAGCGGTCTTGGGCTTCGTGATGACTAGCCCTGCTGCCGACCTTATTTTTTCAAAATCAGCTTTAATCTCTTTTGCAGAGAGTGCGCGCCGGTACAGCTTCACATCATCAATCAGCCCATTCATCAGTGAACCAATTTCCAAAGGAGTATCGCTGACACCCAGCGCACCCTCATGAGCAACCTTGACACTAGCCTCGCCGTTTACGTATATTTGCACGTAACGTCCGTCCCATACACCGGCAACATGGCACCATTTGCCGTAGTCAGCGATGGCGCCCCAGGCTCTTGGTTCTGGCTTGCCGTCGATAAAAGCAAAAACATCAAATGCATTTGTTGTCTGGCCAATGGCATCCGCACGCATTAGGATGTGGTCCCACCAACTGATAATCCCATGGGTGGGCGCATATCCCTTCAGCTTGACCCAGGCTTCCACTGTGAACGCATTGAGTTTGGGCATATTCGCCGGTTGAACAACAACCTTGCAAGAATCTTTGCCGTTAAAGCTCAACGCACCACCATCGATGCCTTTGGCCCAAGTCGCTCCAGATACAACGCCGTTGCTGCTGGCGTTTACCGAGTTTTTCGCGATATTTCCCGAAGTCTCATCGAACTTCCAATGAGCAATGAGACCATTCTGATCTGCACTGCGTCCTATCGCTGAAAAGCCAGAGGCAATTACGCACACTGCCAGTAATACGGCGTATGGCTTCACTCTGTTCATAATCCTTCCTTTTCTAGGTGATATCTATCATTCAGGAATAACTTCAATCGCATTTATCAGCCGAGCACTGGAGTCGATACCCTCTTTTTGTTGACATAGTATCTCCAATACGTCGCCCTTCACATTGATGCCTTTGAACTCTTTCATCACCGCATTTGCGGGGCTTTGTCCACACAGGGCGTATAGATCGGCATCACTCATCAGCTTTTGCCCATCTATAGAATAACTAAGTATCACCTTCCCTGTCTGCTGCGACGGTGGATAACCGATGCGCATATACAAGCGGACTGTATACCGCCCAGGCTTTACGGTAAACCGGTAGCCCTTCATGTCGTAAGCTTCCGTTTCATACAGCTTGGCATCGTCCACAGCAGTAAGCGCCGATACATCGCGTGTGACCTTGCTGGCCCGATCGATAAATCCATACCCCCCTGCCGAGTAGGCTCGGTCATCAGGCCAAAAGAGCGTACCATTCTTCGCAGTGTAGTATTCACCCGAACCGCAGTTAATAGCATACTGACTGCGGCTCAGCATTTTGTTTTGCAAAGTGAGGTATCCGTTGGATGCCGAGACTTCCATTTTCGGCAGGTCAACAGATATGAGTTTAGAAAACAGCAGCCGGTGAGCATCGGCATAGCGGCCCGATTCAATATCCAGCGAGATGGCCTTCATGCGGTTCTGGATTTCTGGCACCGACACACCCCGATCGGTGAGCGCTTTAAACCTGTTCGCGGCGTCATCGCGTTTTTCGCGATACCACTGCTTCACATCATCAGCGACTTCGGTGATATATGACACGGGCAGCACACCCTTGCCTAACCGATAGGTCTTCAGTTGGTAAGGAGCTAGCGAGATGCTCAGTTCTCCACCATTCACATTTAATAACTGCTTAGGTGAGAGCATGACAACCTTACCCAGTTTACTGCCGAATTTAACTTTCACCGTGGCGTTCGTCCATATGCGGTTAACGGCATAGAGATACACGCCCTCTTTTGTCTCAAGATACCGAACGCATACGGGGTCGCTTTTTCCGGGCACCTCGCGGAACGGTTTGGCTGGAAGCGTGCGGAACGCCGCGGCAAATTCCCGCATCTCCACATCACGCCCAGCACTGCCGATAGGCTGACCTCCGCTCAGCATAATACTCGCATCACTTGAGGCTAGATTGAAAGCCAACTCACGAAGGTAATGTCTGCCGTTAGGTTTGACATCAGCATTTTGGAACATCGACTTGTATGTGTTGTTATCGAGTGAACCATTGAACGACTCCCAGTAGATGTTGTAGCTTGAGGTCAACCCAGGCTTGTTCCGCTGCCGGAACAGCTCACCATACTTATCACTAAACAGAAACTCATCATCTAGGGTGAAGCTGCCATCCCAATGTTTTTTCCAGTCGGTGAACTGGCATCGCCTTAATGGTGTGACCGCCATATTGCTGATGCCATTCAAGGCTTTGAGATCGATCCCAAGCTGCTGGTAGTAGTAGTCGATCACATTCAGGCTCTCACATTCGGAGAGTGTCTGCATCTTCTCTTCAGGCTGCACTAATGACAGATCGCACATACTGCCAGCATTGGCTTGCTTCAACATAGAAGCAAGTTTTGTATAGAAGGATGTGATTTTGCGAGACCGCCAGGCAAGCCACTGCTGCCTTTTTGCACCTGTGAGGAATGTATACCTCGCGGCATACCGATCCTCGTCGGCGGAGCCTTTGGGCACCCGAATGCCAGTCTCCTTCTCAAACAAGCTGACCGTGTAGTCGTCATACCCCTGATCTAGCGAGTCATACCATATCGGCGTGCGCCAAATGTCTAGACCAACAAACGCCGGATGTTTCGCGAAACGCCGCAGCACCTCGCTGATGTGCTTGATCATCATCTCCCTCACCGCTGGATGAACAGGGTTAGGCTGGTTCAGCGTCTTGCCATACCGATCAACCACGAAATACCCGCGTGATTGATACTCCTTAAAGCGGTTCGACGGTCCGCATAACTCCGGCAGATTCTGCAAATTGATGATCGCAAGATACTTCTTGCCGCGTTCCGCCAGCATATCCATCATGAGTGACGGCATCCCATATCCCCCAAGCAGTGAATATCGGGAGAGTGTGCTTCCAGGCAGGGTATATTGCGCTCCAGAATACCGCAGCACAGGGTACGCAATGATATCCTGGTTTGTGTAGTCGAAGTAGCCGATGAGGTTTCGCGCAGCCGAAACGAGGTCTGTAAGCCCTTCACCCAGCGGTAGGTCGCGGAATGAGCCGGTTAAGTAGTCAAATGATTGGTCTTCATCAACGTGGCCTATCATCCGGTGACCGTCACCACCCGCAGCTTGGGTCTTTGCCAAAGGATAGCTTAAGGTCGTCAGTCTCACCGCTGAGATGGCAGCCGGCAGCCCCGCAGCCATCGTGCGAACTTCCAGCAGATAGCTCTCCATCCATGGGTAGATCACGTAACGCGCGGTTTGCATATGCCCGGTATTCGGATATATTCCACCGGCTAGGATGCCGCCCTCCAAACGGTCGCGATCATTCGCCCAATCACTCTTGGGATATAAGTAGAGGCCCATACTCCGCGGCTTATCGTCGGGCCATGATATCTCCAGCATCATCGGACGGCCGTTACGGCAGGCTGCAGGGATGCTGATGGGCAACGCAATCCGATCCATATTATGCGAGCCAGCTTCCACATAGCTGGAACCATCTGCCATAACTTGTGTGGTGACACCGCCTGAGTTCAACAGACCAGCCATACCAGCTGTTATCT
>CAZFLA010000107.1:0-3713 GCA_964519405.1 uncultured bacterium | reverse complement strand
ACGATAGCTGCAGAGCTATAGGCCAGAATAGTGTAACGGCGTGTAAAGCTGGTTTTACCCAACTGCAGGCTGCAGCTCAGGGTATACCGTCCTTCGTTCAGCTTGCCAGCAGCTAGCTCCACCGAGGCATATTGCTTGCCGATAGTAATCGGACGCTTCACTTGAGCGATGACCGATGTGCCATTTTCGCGGGTTAGCTGCAGGCTGATATATCCCGATACACTAGCCGATGCCTTCCCTGGTGAACAGGGCAGTTCACCCGCGGAGTGCACTTCTACCAGCAGATGCTCCGGTGTGCCAGCTCGTATGAGCTTCCGCTCAATGACCACGTCAGCGGGCACCGCTTGGCGATATGCTGCCGCTACCTCCGCATCGCTCAGCGCGCGTGACTGCAGCATCAGCTCATCTACCGAACACTCCCTAGCGCCATTATCCATCGCACCGATGATGAGCTTGCTGACTCCACTAAGGTCGACTGCGTTTTGTTTGATGGAATTGCGCTGAGCTGGTGAGCCCGAGCCATCAAGACTGGTCGCCATACCAAGCTCGGTTGGCGTGTAGAGCATTCCATCAATGTAGAGCCTAGTTAGTCCGTCAGCGCTGACAACTAGCGCCACATGATGCCATTCATCTTTGCGGAATAGGTCGACAGCGCGGTTCTCCACATAGAACAGGTTTTCATTAAAGCGGTCTTTAACCTCACCGCGGATACTCCAGTCATTCATACTCAGCCGTAGTATCGGCTTGCCTTGCGCATCGACAACGCTCAGGAAGTCACCGAGTTTGTGTCCTTGGGGTTTCCAGTAATCAAACTCCGGTTTAAACCAAAACATCACAGTCGCGTTGTTGTTGTTCAACATACCCATCGCATCAACTGTCATGGAGCCATTTTGCAGATGACTAAGGCTGAGCGCCTTGTTCTTTACGCCCTCACAACACTCTTTGGGGTTCATTGTGTCAAAAGACTCACGAATTAGGGGACGGCTCATTCCATCCGGGGATTGAACGGACATAGTCGGTGATGGCATCATACTAACCGGTTTGATTTTCATATTATCAACCTCGATGTCGAGTTCACAGGAATACAGCGAGATCGCACCCTTATCGGCAGCCACATTGTCTACAGTCGTAACAAACTGATTATCTACGTAGACATAAATGAGCTTGCCATAGCAGACGAACCGGAAGTGCATCCACTTTGCAGATTCGCCGACTACAGGCGTGTTAGGCACCGCACCAATGCCCACATTACGAACTTGCTGATTTCCAGACATCTCCCAGAATCCCAAGGCACCTGTTGACCAGCAGTATAGCTTTTCAAATGATGACTTTCCCTGCTTAACAAACGAACGCACATCGATGCCGAAATGGCCTTGAGAGTGAGCCTTGGTGATACGAGCATCGAACTCGATCGTGCAGTCAGCGATGTCAGGCAATAACTGCAGTGATATGACTTTGTTGTTGTCCGGAACGGTCTTCAGTGTTCCGCCATCTACTCGCCACTGAGCGGAGTCGATCTTTAGCCGAGTAGCAGCTTTCGCGGCGTCGTTGAAGTCCTCAGCAAATACGACCTCAGGCTCTGCCGCAGAAACGGCTGATACCATCAGCATCATCACCATCAGTGTCGCAAGCGTCCAGCGGATATATCTGTATAACATCAGTCACCTCACACCTACGGTCAATCGTTAGCCAAGCCTACCGCGCTTGTTCATACCAATATGCGGCACTGGAGTAACAAAGTAATGTGTATTTATAAAAGTCGAGGGGGCAAGTTCATTCTTGACAGAGTTCGGACACACATCCATTATATTACGAGCAAAATACACCTATAACAGCAACTGCATCGGCAATGCCTCATCCTCATCATTAGTAAGCTGATTTACTTATAGGTATTCCGGTGCAAATCCGGGATTCATATGTCACTGGCCAAGAACACCACATAATAAGAGGTATTAAATGGTGCATTAATCGTTTGCGTTTTGTATGCATGTTCACAAAGTGGCACGATGAACTTCACCCGCGATATAACATAATTGAAGGATAATGGCTAGTCTCTGTAGATTAGTTTCGCGCATACTAACGACGTTCGTCGCTAGCGCCATCTCAATGTTTGAGGGCCTTTCATAGTTGGCATCGATCATTCGCCTTATTAGCTAATGAAGCCTAGCGCGACCCATCATAGATTACACAACCATCCTCCAGACCATACACAACTGCTTGACAGGCACATGCCGTCAGCATTGAGATGGTGGACAGAATAAAGTAACTTGGGCCTGACGCTAACAGGTTCAGGAAAGCGAAGTGAAGCCACATATGCACCGTATACTTGCCAAACAGCAACTGGCACCCGATGTTTTCAAAATCACATATGATGCCCCTCGTATCGCCGCCAAACGCCAGCCTGGACAGTTTGTTATTGTGCGTCAAGGCGCCGACTGCGAACGCATTCCACTCACTATTGCCGATGTGAACAAATCAGAAGGCAGCATCACTCTGGTTATCAAGGCGATCGGTTTAAGCACTCGCGGCCTTTGCAGCCTCGAAGCTGGTGATTCCATTACCGACATCGCTGGCCCACTAGGACATCCTACCGAGATCATCACCAAAGGACGCGCCGTGTTGGTTGGCGGCGGTGTTGGTACGGCTGTAGTCTGGCCAATCGCCACCGCATTACGCGAAAACAACGTTGATGTCATCAGCATCACCGGCGGACGCAGCGCAGAATGGGTCATCCTTGCTGACGAGCTCGCTGAATGCGGACGCGTCATCCTCTGCACCGATGACGGCAGCCTTGGCACCAAGGGCTTTGTTACTCAAGCATTGCAGGCCGTTCTAGACGAAGGCAACATAGACATCGTCTATACAGCAGGTCCTATGCCCATGATGCGCGCCATTTCCGAATTAACAAGACCATACGGCGTGAAAACCATGGTCTCGCTAAACCCTGTCATGGTAGACGGCACCGGAATGTGCGGAGGATGCCGCGTGGTTGTGGATAACAAAGTGAAATTCGCTTGCGTAGATGGGCCTGAGTTCGATGGGCATCTGGTGGATTTCGATGAGATCCAGGACCGCTTAAGCGCATACCGCGAGATGGAAAAACAGGCAGAAGAGTATCATCGGTGCCGTATAGGGTTGGATAAGTAAAGATGGACGCAAAACAAAAAATGAGCATCACACGGCAGCCAATGCGCGAACAGGATGCGCAGGCTAGAGCTGCCAACTTTGAGGAAGTGAACCAAGGATACGAGCTGGAAACAGCGGTGCTAGAGGCCAATCGCTGCCTTAACTGCAAGAACGCTAAGTGCATCGAGGGCTGCCCGGTCAGCGTGAATATCCCGAAGTTCGTCAATCTGTTAGCACAACGCGATCTTGCAGGCGCCGCTTCATCGCTTTTAACTGATAACGCACTGCCATCGGTTACCGGACGAGTGTGTCCGCAAGAGACCCAATGCGAAGCGAAGTGTATTCGCGGCATTAAATCACTGCCTGTAGCCATTGGCTACCTAGAGCGATTTGTGGCCGACTGGGCACGTGACAACCAACCAACAGATGCCCCAAGCATGTCCGACACAGCTGTGAAGGTGGCTGTTGTTGGTGCTGGTCCTGGCGGACTAACAGCTGCCGGTGAGTTGGCTCGGTTGGGTTATAAAGTCACCGTATTCGAGGCCTTCCATAAAGCTGGAGGCGTATTAAGCTACGGCATTCCGGAG
>CAZFLA010000106.1:0-12053 GCA_964519405.1 uncultured bacterium | reverse complement strand
CGCGGATGAACGCGAATATACGCGAATGGGAATCATCGGGCAGATTCCGGTGCGATAAAGCATGGGAGATCAACTTCGACGTGGGAATAGATGCAGAACACACCAATCGGATACATATATGCCTTCCTCACGGTGATGAATTAGCATCCATGCGCCGGCCGGAGTGAAGCGACGCCGGCAGTTAATGGTGAGCTGTGCGGTGCAGGAACCCGCACTGGACTTCGTTCCCGGAGCGTCAGCTCCCGGAACGAAGTCGTGTGGGTGACTAAACCCGCGGCATCATAGCTATTCGCTATTGGCTCGTATGTCTAAATTACTCTGTAGTCTTGTTACTTCGCGGCTTTCTTCTTAAGCGCCTTCACCAATTCATCTACCATTGCACCAGGGCCGAACTTGCGTCCTGGCTGCGACTTCAGCGGGTTGTAGTTGGCCATGTCTGGCATCTTGCGGCCACCGCCAGCTCCCATACCCTCGCGAGGACCTTTACCTGCACCACCAGGAGGAGGCATCATTCCACCCGGAGGCATACCCTCTGGACGTTTACCCATGCCCATGCCCATGCCTTTTCCACCGAGCTGTCCTGGCTGACGGTTCGGACGCATTCCTGGGCCGCCAGGAGGCATCATCATGCCGTTCCCGCGTTTTGAAGCTAAAGCGGCGATTTCTTTCTTCTGTGCTGCATTCAGTGCAGAGTTAATTGCTGTGATGGTCTTCTTTGCAGTAGCTTCATCAAGCTGTTTCTTCGACTGAGCGGCCGTGATTGCTGTTAATACGCTCTTAGCTTGTTTTGCGTTGAGCTTGTTCTTGCCAGCCTCTACGGCTTGAACTCCACCGATAAGGTGCATCAGTTTGAAGGAGTTCTCATGCGCCTTCATTATCTTCTGCATCCCCTCGGGCATCTTCGGCGGCTGTTTGGCCGGAGTCACCGCGGGTTTTGCAGCCCACGACATCGACGACACCAAAACGGCAGCTACACCGATTGAAATTGCAAGCTGCTTCTTCATTTTGCCCTCCTACAGGCGGTTCTTTAGAGCACTATAATGTCTGCTGACACCATTCCGTCTGCTCGTTAATATCACTACGTAATGAGTTTACCCAAAGCCTCAAAATATGCTATGTGCTAAATCCCATTTTTGTCACCAACTCGTGTTAACTTGATGTAAAACCCGTTGAACATGACATGACAGATATGATACGACCGGTGTATACAAAAATGTGCCCTGTTATTGCATAAAATAACAGAGCATAATATTGGCACCTAAAGCAGTTCTATAACTCGGAGCTTCGGGTCTTCACCGTTTCTATCATCGCAATGATGTTCTGCACCGGGGTGCCCGCCTGGATGTTATGGCAGCTGCACGGCAGATACCCCTGCTTGCCGGCACCCAAGTTTGTTAAGCAGTTCATAGTTTCTGCAACGACATCATCCACAGATCCAAATGGCAAAGCTCCCTGGTTATCAACTCCGCCGTGGAATATCACCCGATCGCCGTATTTAGCTTTCAACTGATCCATTTCCATGCCAGGGCAGATATGCTGAATGGGGTTGAGCACATCAATCCCTGCGTCGATTAGGCGTGGAATCAACGCTTCAGCAGCGCCGTCGGTATGGTAGAACACTTTGTATCCAGCATCATGAATCATGCTGCACCATCGATGCATGCGGTCTTTCAGCAGCATATCCCACTGACGCGGTGATATCAACAGGCTGCTCTGGCTGCCCATGTCATCGCTGACAAATATCATATCCAGAGTATCACCCACTTGGGCGAAATAGCGCTTCATCATCTCGGTTTGAATGTGCTCTATACGGTCGAGCACTTCCTGAACATAATCAGGATCATCGATGATATCCATCATCGCCTGCTCCATACCGCGCATTCCGCTGTATATCTCAAAGAAGCTAACCCATGGGCCGAGAGTAGCATACTTATCCGTTACAGATCGGCATGCTGCAGCACTCTGAACATACTCGAACTTATCTGGATCTGGCCAATAAGGGTAATCATCCAGCGATTCCACGGTGTCGTAACCCAACAACGGATATCCAGTAGCTTCCAGATAGACAGCATTGCCAGATTGCTTTGCCCGAGCAGGCTGCCCGAAGCTGGCTCGATAGATACCGGCAGCAGCATCTTCATCTGCCGTTGGATTAGCCGTATAGGTGGGTCCAACCCATACAATCTTGTCGATTCCTAGTTTTTCGTATAAAGCGTAGTCGTCGGTTACCCCGGCGTAATCCAGCAGCGATTGGCGAACCTCGCCAGTCATCCATATATCGATAGGCAGACGGTCTACCGGTTCGCGGTTCATCACTGCCTTAAATCTTTGCTTAGCGTTCATAACTCCCTCTCATACTTCCGTAGCTCTTGCATCAAGTGCCGTCATCGCAGCTCATGATGAATGTACCAACTTATTTCGTGTGGATATGGTAGTTTGGTAGCCTGGTTTACATTATGGGAAGTGATTCAGTCTGCGTTACAATTATATGTGTACCTGAAGCAACCATCATTATCTGACATCTGAGGACAACTTTGCTGCAACCATCGCTTTCGATTGGACATCGCCTCTCTGTAGTCGTCCCCGCTTATAATGAGCAGACACGCCTGCAGAAGACCCTACCTGAAATGTGGACGTATTTAGAGTCGTTGGGCATCAGGTATGAGCTGATCATCGTTAGTGATGGTTCAATGGATGGCACTGTTGCTTTAGTGCGCAGTTATGCCGTAGATCACCCGAATATCGAGGTCATCGATTATAAGCCCAACCATGGCAAGGGATATGCGGTGCGTAAAGGAATGTTAGCTGCAAAAGGCGACATCGTGATGTTCATGGATGCTGATCTTGCCACTCCCCTTGAGGAAATTGAGAAGCTGATACCCTACATCATCAACAGGCAAGCCGACGTGGTGATAGCCAGCCGAGCCTGTAAAGGCGCAAAACTGGAAATCCGACAACCATGGTATCGCGAACTCGGTGGACGCACATTCAATCTGATTGTTCAATTGCTGGCGGTACCTGGCATCATAGACACTCAGTGCGGCTTCAAAGTGTTTACCAAACAAGCTTCAGACCGTATCTTCAGCGTCTGTGAAGAAGATGGGTTTGCTTTCGACATCGAATCGCTCATTGTCGCGCGTCAATTTGGATATGGCATTAAGGAAATTGGTGTGAAGTGGCATCATGTAGATGGATCCAAAGTGTCGCTCATACGCGACGCTCTGCAGATGCTTGGCAAGCTGGTCCAAATGCGGTTACGCCATCGAGCGCGGAAAAGATAGCCCCATGAATCCCGCTGAATATCAGCGTATGTATGATCATGAGGACAACTACTGGTGGTTCATCAGCCGACGGCAGCTCGTATGTCAGCTCATCGATGACTCGAGATCACCAGGCGATCTGCTTTTGTGCGATGTAGGATGCGGCACAGGTGCCACGATGCAGCAGATGCTTCAGTTCGGTAAAGTAATTGGTATCGACATGTCTCCTTTGGCGCTCCGTTGTTGCCGTCAGAGGGGGTTGAATGGCTTGATCATGTCAAAAGCCGAGCAGCTGCCGTTAAAATCCAACAGCGTCGATGTCATCGTCGCAACGGATATCCTAGAACACCTTGCAGATGATATCAGCGCACTCAAAGAGTTTCATCGCATATTACGCCCAGGCGGTTTCGCGGTGATCACAGTACCCGCGTTCGGGCTGTTGTGGAGCGAACACGACCTCGCGCTGATGCACCATCGCCGCTATACGGCACCGCAGTTGGCTCAACGATGCAAGGAATCTGGCTTTCGTGTTGATCGAACAACATATGCGTTATGGCTTCTCTTTCCGTTTGCAGTCGTCACGCGGCTGCTGCAGCGGCGTTATGGCAAAACACCGCAAGCGCGTATACCAAAGCTGCCCTACTGGCTTAATAATATGCTGATCAACATTCAGAGGTTTGAGATGCAGTTGTTGAAACATATGGATTTACCATGGGGTGTCAGCATAGCCGCTGTTATCCGTAAAGACAGTGACACCCCTTCTCCGCAAGACAAAGATGAGGATATTCGATGAACTTAACCGGATTCCTCGCTCTTTGTGCGGCGGGTTGTTATGCATATGCCAGCTTGATAGAACCACGGCTGCTGCGCCGCACACAACGGCAGATCGTGCTGCCAAACCTACCGCCCTCACTAGATGGGTTAACCATCCTACTGCTTTCAGATTTTCACACCACAAAATGGGGATATCTGGAAAGCCGGGTGTTGAGCATTATAGAAAGCAGCCAATATGACCTGATGGTGTTAGCTGGCGATTTCGCAAACTCATCGGCTGGGATTGAGCCCTTCATGACCTTAGTTCGTGAAGCATCACCGAAGATGGGAGCATTTGCCGTTAAGGGGAACACCGAACACAAGTCCGACATCAAGAAGCTGTGGCCCAATCTTCGCCGCAGTCTATGCGATGCTGGTGTTACAGTGTTGGAAGATAAGGCAGTCAACTTCACACCATGCGGACGCAGCGCCAATATCTGGGTCGGCGGCGTGGAAGATCACTATCTGCAAAAAAGCGACATCGGTAACGTGCTGCCGCCTGCAGGTTTCGATGGGTTTAAGCTGCTAATATCCCATACGCCCGATGTGCTTCAAGATGAACGCTGCTGCCAGTATGACCTGATTTTGTCCGGTCACACACATGGAGGACAATTCCGCCTGCCATACTCCCCGCCGATGTATAGCCACACTCGTATCGGTGGTTGGGCAGCCGATGGCCTCGTGCTGCCTGAAACAATCGCGGCCAGGTTGAAAAGGCCGAAACCCCAGCCTACACTTTACGTCAGCCGCGGAGTCGGCACTGTTGGCAGAGGCCCCATATGGCTTCGGTTCAACTGCCCGCCTGAGGTTTGTCTGCTAACGCTGCGTTGCCCCACTTCTAGTATCGGCATGGCCAACACAGCCGGATAACACGCACCTGCTAGCTTCGGCTCATCCCGACCGCATCAAGCACGGCTTCGTCTATAAGCAGTTGAAGTTCTGCGCTAACTCCAGTAGTCCTCGCCTGACTGCCCAACTTCGAAAGCAGACTATCACGGCTTAGCATTGGCAAGGGTGGTGCTGGTATATTCTCTGCGATACGCGCCGTCATGTGTGTTCCAAGGGCCGTAAATGTGCCTGACTGGTATACCTGAAACACATAGTCCCGCACCAATGTGCTGTTAAGATACGCCGCAACCGCATCCAAACACACATCAGCTATGCAAATGCCCTGCACCGCAGACTTTCCGCACAGCACACCCGATGGTACCGCCACAGCCTCTATATGCCTGCTTAAACCAGCAATCAGTATCTTGGGGCTCATAGCCTGTGTGTATCGCCGCGGTAGATTCGCAGATAATATGCTTTTGGGAACCATAGGATGCAGCCAATGTCGTTTGAGGTATACCATCTCCCTGTCACCCCACCGCATTTTGAAGGGATCAATGGTGCCGGTGTTCACCAGCTTCAAGCCGTCTTGGCCCATATCTTCATCGCGCATCCACTCCGCAATATGGTAAGCTTCCTCAGTTGACGCACCGTCTGAAAACTGCAAGTAGTCACCTAACTTGGCAGGCAGTAATTTTAACTGCAAGCTTTCATCGCTGATATCCCATATTGCACCAAGTTGAGCCGCTGGCAGGTGTTCTATACGGCTTAGCGAGGAGGTCTCATCAGATATCAGCTTGTATTTCCGACCGTATTTGATGCGCCGTAAGCGGGCATCGACATGGCATGGTTCCTTCTGACAGATTAGCGATGAGACCTTCACCCGCGCGCTGGAAAAAGGATGAGCTTCCGTGTAGTCTAAATACACAATCGGATTGGACTGCGACAGCATTAGGTCTTGTAGGCTCTTGGCATATCGAGCATACATGAGGTCAGTTGGGGTTAGCAGCCCAAACCGGCCGCCGTCTTCAGTGATCCGCATCGCTAGTTCGATAAACGGGATGTAGATGTCCCAGTTGCCTTTAGCACTTTGATAAAGCTGACAGATCGCATTCCGCACATCCGGCTGATGCCGGAGCATGGATTCGGAGTCGATATACGGTGGATTTCCTACCACGCATCCAAACTTCCGAGGCCACTTACGAAGCAGAGCATCGGCACGAATAATATGCCGTTTGAGGGCACTCTCTACATCTACATCAAAGTCAACCAATGACGCTAGGGCGCACCGAGCTAATACCACTGCCCCCTTATCGATGTCTGCACCGAATATGGAGTGACATAACGTCCACTTAAGCGCTTGTGCGTAGGGTTCACCCGTCTCAACACATCGTATGGCAGCCATTTGCTTCGCACCCTGCGTGAGGAATAAGCCTGTTCCGCACGCCGGATCGCACAGGCTCACGCATTTATCCTGCAGCACGTGGTGTAGAATATGCATGATGATTTGCGGCGGAGTATAGAATGCGCCAGCCTTGCGTTGGCGATGATTAACGGCATGCTCTATAATACTTAAGCTGCGCGATTCGTCTCGAGCACAACTGCAGTCTAAAAGTCGCGGATATTGGGCAAGCACAGATTCAAGCTCTGCACTGCCAGGATTTTCGTGGGCATACTCGCAAAGTGCATCGGTAATGAGGCCCGGCGTCAGCGATCTTTGCTTGCTTACAGCGATCTTTTCCCGGTCAATATATCGACACACTGCGTCTTTTGCCGTCGTAAATGAACCGACATTGATCATGAATATAGCTTATCATATAGAGGAAGCCTAATTTAAAGACCTCTGCGGATCACCACGCAATACGCGAAATACACTTCAAATAGGATGGATACCACTAGATGCCTAACCAGCTACAATTCGGCGATAATGAAACGAGGCTTACCCTGCGAAACGCATGGTCGGCTGCGCTGAATGACCTGGAGAAGAAGGTATCTGTTCCGACCTATAACAGCTGGATCAAAACCATCCAGCCTGACCACATGCGCGGACGCATTGTTGTATTGACCGTACCCAACGCTTTCGCCCGAACATGGGTGACTAACAAGTATGCAGCCACCATCAAAGCCTCGCTGACCCCCATGCTCGGTGATGATATCACCATAGAGTTTGTTGTTCGCGCAGCAGAGCCTGCATCCGATACTTTGTTGCCCAGTGATGAGGTCAAGCCTAAAGCAAAACCGCGTCGAGCTGCAATTAATGCCGAACCGTTGGAACTGACCGAGGAGTATACTTTCGATCGCTTCATTACGGGCACAAATAACAGATTAGCATCAGCAGCCGCGGTCGCCGTTGCCGATGAGCCGGGACAGAAGTATAACCCGTTATTTATCTACGGCAGTCACGGTCTGGGTAAAACCCATCTGATGCATGCCATCGCCCACCAAGTTCTTGCAGATAAGCCGAACCTTCGCATCAGCTACATCACTGGCGAAAAGTTTACTCAGCAGTTTGTTCAATCGCTGCGTGACCGCACCACCGACGCATTTGTGAATAGAATGAGCCTAACTGACGTTTGGTTAGTGGACGACATTCAGTTCATCGCCGGTAAAGATAAGACCAATGAAGAGTTCTTCCACATTTTCAACGAGCTGATGATGCACCGCAAACAAGTTGTGCTATGCAGCGATAGACCACCAAAACAGCTTCCTGCGCTGGATGGCCGTCTGCGCAGCCGGTTTGAGGCTGGCTTGATTGTGGATATCGCACCGCCGGATTATGAAACCCGTGTCGCGATCCTTGAGGATTTCTGTCAGCAGAAGGCATTTCAGGTTCAGAAAGAGATCCTTCACCAGATTGCCAATGCCATCGAAAGCAATATCCGAACTCTGGAAGGTGTTTTGGTTTCGGTAACCGCTCGGGCACAGCTCCTAGGCCACACCATAACCTCGGAGTTAGTCGACAGTGTTTTAACCGACTACTACATCGACCTGGCACCTGAGGCACGCCGCGACGAGAAGATACTGAAAGCCGTGTGCGAACAGTGCGGTATCGACCGCGCGAAGCTAATGGGCACTCAGCGCGACAAGAACTCAGTTCAAGCACGATACGTCGCCTATTATCTGCTGCAGGATATGGCACAGATGTCCTTAAGCCAAATTGGCAAAATGTTCGAAAAAGACCACAGTACCGTGATGAACGGGCTCAAGCGCCTTCATGCCCAACTGGAATCTGATAAAGAGCTGGCCGCATTGATTGCCCGGCTGCGAAAACAGATATCCTAACAATAACACGAAAACACTACGAAAACCGCTTGTAACAAGCCTAATCTGACTATGTATCGGGTATCATTCTAGCTAGTAGTTATTCTATAGGAGGTATTCAATATGCCATATGGTAAGTATTTGGCGTCTAACAATCGTTATGATTCCATGATATACCGTCGATGTGGAAATAGCGGGATTAAGCTGCCAGCGCTTTCATTAGGATGGTGGCACAACTTCGGCAGCGTCGACCAGTATGATAATATTAGGTCAATCGGTTTACGTGCGTTTGATTTAGGCATTACCCATTTCGATCTAGCAAATAACTACGGCCCAGTGAGCGGCAGTGCAGAGGAAAACTTTGGCAAGCTGCATCGTGATGACCTTAAGCCATATCGAGATGAGATGATTATCTCCACAAAAGCGGGATACTATATGTGGCCTGGGCCATACGGTGATTGGGGGTCGCGGAAATACCTAGTCGCTAGTATCGACCAGTCGCTGAAGCGATTGGGGCTAGACTATGTAGATATTTTCTATCATCATCGTCCCGATCCAGAGACCCCACTTGAAGAAACAATGGCGGCACTGGACTACATCGTCAGAAGCGGCAGAGCGATGTATGTAGGCATCAGCAGTTACGATGCTCAGCGCACAGCACAGGCTGCGGCGATACTTAAGAGCCTGGGCACACCATGCTTAATACACCAACCGTTGTATAACATGATGAACCGTTGGGTGGAGCAAGGCCTCAGCGATGTGCTGCTAGAAGAAGGAATTGGCTGTATTCCATACTGCCCACTCGCTCAAGGACTGTTAACAGCACGCTATCTGCAAGGCATTCAACCCGACAGCCGGGCAGCGAAACCTCACGGTTTCTTGAAACAAGAACAGATAAGCGCTGATGTGATGGAGAAAGTGAGAGCACTATCGGAAATCGCATCTGCGCGCGACCAAAGCCTGGCTCAGATGTCACTAGCTTGGCTGCTAAATCGACCGGCTGTGACTAGCTGCCTGATTGGCGTGAGCCGTGTTGATCAACTGGACGAAAATGTTGCCGCATTGAAGACGCTCAGTTTCTCGGACGAGGAACTGAAGCAAATTGATGAAGTTCTCGGCTTGTAATAGTCGATCATTGAAAAAGAGACGGTTTTGAGATGCCTTCGCCGTGTTTTATCACTATGCGAAGGCTCTCCACCGTCATTAAGTTATGTATAAAGCTAACCGTCAAGGTAGCGTTGTGCTGCGTGTAGTTTACGTTGAGGAGGATACTCAGTGTACCCTAAGATTTTATTGGTCATGGATTTTGAAGCAACTTGTGATGAACCAAAACCAATCCACCCACCGGAGTTAATCGAACTGCCCGTAATCGCAGTCGATACCGAAACCCACAGTGTTGTCAACGAGTTTCATAGTTTTATTAAGCCAACTATTCACCCTCAACTTACGAATTACTGTGTTGAGCTGACCGGTATTACCCAGAAGGATGTCGCCAATGCTCCTTCCTTCTCCGAGGGCCTCAGCTTACTGCAGAAGTGGATAGACAGCAATGGTTATCAAGATGGTTTGTGCATGATTTGCGGCGACTGGGATGTCGACACTCTCCTGCGGCAGCAGTGCCTCACCATGCAGGTTCAGATGCCGGCATGGGCAGCACGATGGTGTAATATCAAGGTCGCATTTAAAGACTATTTCAGCCAGATATCCAGCGACCACCTTGGTCTCGCAAACATGCTGGAGTATTGCGGTCTTGAGCGTGTTGGTCAACGTAACTGCGGTGTCGACGATGCTCGTTCGTTAGCACAGATCGTCGCTCATATGCTGAAACTCGGTGCGCACCTATCTGCAAACTCCAATGGACATTGCCCGAAATGCGGCGTTGAGGTAACACTAAACTCCACATCATGCCCTGAATGTAATGCCGACTGGTCGAACTTAGCTCCTGGCGACTGGATCTGTCCGCAATGCAACACGACGAATTACTCCTATCGAAATAGTTGTTTCAGCTGCCGACGGCCTCGAACGAACGAAACTATCAGCCCTGCCAGCAGCTACGAGGCATCAGATCCACAGATGAAGCCAGGTGACTGGATATGCCCGACCTGTCATAAACTCAATTTCGCCCGACGCACGGCATGTATGGATTGTAATACCAGAAAACCTGCTAGTGCGGGGCAGTCAAGCGGACACAGTGAGGCGCGGGAAGGCGATTGGAACTGCCCTGACTGCGGCTCCTCCAACTTCGCTCGACGAACAAGCTGCTTCCGCTGCGGCGCCTCAAAACCGTGGGAGAGCAGCCCCAGCCATGCTCGCCGCAGCACACCGATGAATGCTGCAGACTGGATTTGCCCAAGCTGTGGTGAGACCAACTTCGCCAGGCGCAGCTCCTGTTTCCGATGCGATAAACGGAAACCGGCTAACTCCTAACGGCGATATTTGTTATCATTCACTCGGAACGTAATTGCACCGTCTGTGCCGATTAGCACACAGATACTGAGTGCGATGATTGTAAAGATCGGCTGGCGTTGAATACACCAGACGATCTTTATCTGGAGGACTAACGATGAGTAAAGATATCCACTTTGATGAATCTCTAGCCAAGCTGGTACAACAGCTGGCGCTGGAAGGTTATACTGGGCCAGGACATTACGATGCCCCTGCTCAACCGAAATATGCACGCCTTCGCGAACTAGGAACCACCCCATGGATTGACACAGGCGATGCAAATGCTGCCGCTAAAGCATGGGCACCAGAAGCCGGCGCACTGACAACAAACAACACGCTTGTTAACCAGGTCATTCAAACCGGCGCACTCGACGACTTCATCAAGTCAGCAGCAGCAAAGCTTAAAGCCGCTCGCCCCGACATCTCCGGTCGCGACCTGATCATCGAGATTGGTTTCTTGGCTAATGCCCGATTGGCGCTGAGCCTAGTGCAGAAGTTCGGTCAGCAAGTCAGCGTAGAGCTGCATCCCGATTATGCGAATGATGTCGAGGCATCCGTTAACTTCGGCTTGCGCTATTACGCCATCAATCCTGAGCACTTCATCATCAAAGTGCCGATCACACCATCTGGTTATGTCATTGTGCGCAAACTGGCTGCCGCTGGGGTGCCTGTGAACTACACCTTGGGCTTCTCCGTGCGTCAGAATGTGCTCGCGGCTGTCTTCAGCAAGCCAGCATACGTCAACGTATTCCTCGGCCGCATCGGTGCCATCATTCAAGACAACAAGATAGGTGATCCCGAAAACGCTGGTGAAAAAGTGACCCTAGCCACCGCCGAGGCACTCCGACGTCTGCGTGCCGAAGGCAAGTCGCCCACAAAGTTGATTGCGGCTTCTATGCGCAACGGCGATCAGGTAGCACTGTTGGCAGGTGTGGATGTGCATACCATCCCGCCAAAAGCCGCTCAACAGTATCTAGAATCAAGTTGTGCTGTGAGCGATGTCGTCAAGCATGAATCGACGGAGCTTACCGTGAATGTGGATGACGAGCGCATCTGCCAGTTGTGGCAGCTTTGCCCTGAGTTCATGAAGTTTGCTGAAAAAGCTGATAAACTCGGCGACAGCATCACCACGGGTGAGCAGTTTGCTGCATTAGCAGACGAATGCGGTGTTGAGCTATTCTACAAGTTCACTAAGGAAGAGCGCGCGACCATCAGCACCGATGGCAAGATCCCGAACCTCGCTCACTGGGGTAAAGAGATCAAGCTTGACGATCTACTGACGAACGCAGCACTTGAGAGCTTCGCAGTAGACCAAGGAGCCCTCGATACTCGCATCGCCGACCTCATCGGCTAGAAGATATCGTCCTCAGGGCGGAACCCTTCCCGCCCTGAGGAAACCCGCAAACAAGATGTGGTCATTTCCAGCGGGCACCATTGACTTAGCGC
>CAZFLA010000105.1:0-12090 GCA_964519405.1 uncultured bacterium | reverse complement strand
CCTTTGTCCAGAGCCTTGCGCACGCGTAAAACCGCCTGCTTCACATCGTCGACAGTGCCAAATGGCAGGATGTTTTGCCTGTCAATTTCGCCCCAGAAGGTGATCTTCCCACCGTATCGTTCAGCCACCGACTCGATGTCCATGCAAAACAGTTGGGAGTTCACCGCATCAATGCCGATTTCTATCAGCTCAGGGTAGATGCTGTCTATATGACCATCGCTGTGGAAAAACACCTTCTTGCCTGCGCCTTTAAGGATATCGCAGTAGTCTTTATACAACGGCTTGAATACTGACCGCCACATAGCAGGCGAAATCAACAGCGATATCTGGCTGCCCCAGTCGTCCATGAAGCTTACGCCATCGACATCCGTCTTGGCCCACATCTCCATCTCAGCGCAGTAAAACTCATGCAGCCGGTCGCGAAGCTGATATACTTCTTTTTCACCATAAGCTAAATCCATCATCAGCTTCTCTGTTCCGCGCAAGAACTGCATCCGCTCGAAAGGCCGTGCGTGGCTTCCCGCCTTAATGAACAGCTCGCTCTCCGCACAACTGCGGTTAACCTGGCTGAAGTCGGCCTCTTTCAGCAGTTCCCATGGCAGTTCGTAACTATCGAGGCTGCTCCAGTCATCAAGCGGACAGTGTTTGACCTCGCCAACAACGCCAGGTTCACCAACCTGCCAGCCGCATCCCCACTCATCTGTGTAGTATCCCACCATCGCAGGTTGGCCGGTGGCACGCTTCGATTGGCCGTATCGAACCGCTGGACCACCAAAGTCAGATGGATATTGGCTCACTAGCTGCTGGTATTCATCCATGTGAAACATGGTGATACCCGGCAATGCCCATAGCTCGCGAGGCGCACGATCGACCGGTTGGTGGTTGAGTGTAAGCAGAACGCGTTCACGGGATGTCATAGCATACCTCGAAATAGATGATTGCATATATCGTAGCACACTTGGTGCTTATACCCGCTGGTAATATCAGATACAGCATATGAATATGGTAACCCGAATGCATGCGGGGTTCGCAGAAAACACCGAAGCAGCGATTCGTAGCCGCAACAGCTTATCCGTCTTGACATCATCATCTCAAATAGGTTACAAACAATTCATAACTAAGCGTAAAATTGAACTTGTTGATATACCAGAACCAGACAGTAAACATCCATATTTCCGGTGAAAGGTTGGAGACGCAATTGGAGACTATCTACTACAGGATTCTAGCGGTAAGCCTTGCTATGTTGGTATCATCGTTCCTAAGTGTGAGGGTGCTGGCAACAGGCAGCTCGAATGCAGCACCGAAAACAAGCTACTATGTCAGCCAGTCCACTGGCAATGATCAGCATGATGGCCTGGCGCCAAAGTGGGACGGCAAACATGGACCATGGAAGAGCCTCACAAAAGCCTCTAGCCTCACATATGGTGCCGGAAACAAAATCCTGCTAAAAAGCGGTGATGTTTGGCATGACGGGTTGTATCTTAAAGGGTATGGCAATGACACATCACCGGCCGTGGTGTCTTGCTACGGAACCGGCGCCCGTCCAATAATCGACCGACAAGATCCTTCAATGGCTTCCAATAAGCATGGCATTAACCTGGATGGCAACGCCCATGGTTGGAAGATCATGAACCTGGAGATCACGAACGCTCGCTACGGTGTTTTAGCCCGAATATCCGAACGAGGCCACTCCTATTTGTGGTTAGAAAACTTATACATTCACGGATGCAAACATGGTGGACCGTTTAACAGGGAAGATGGCGACCAAAACGATCAGCAGATCGGAGTGCGCATGGATGGTCCCCTTACTGGCAAAGCGACCATCACGAAGTGCACTTTTGCAGATAACTTCGTTGGCGCAACCATCAGCACGCCCTGCAACGTCATCGACAACATGTTCAAGCATATGGAATGGACAGCTATGTGGTACGTAGCCAGTGGTGGCGGTTTAATCCGTGGCAACAAGTTCATGCATAACTGCGACCAGCATGTGTGGTGCGGCGTCTCCGCGATTGGATCCAGCGGCAGTGATTGGATTGTGGAATACAATGAGTTCGGCGAAACCCAGCGACAACCCAACACGGTCGACGGTGAAGATTTCGACTTCGAAGCTGGCTGCCACAACGTGACGATGCGCTACAATCTGTTCCATGACACCGCAGGTCCAGCTTCCATGATCTATAGCGGTGCCGGCGGCAACGCACCCAACACGCAAATATCCATACACGATAACGTGCTCTATAACAATGCTATTAGAACAGAGATGGGCTCTTACAACATGGCGCTGCTGATAAGCGGCAACAAGCACACAGGAACGGTCAGTAATAACCGGATATATCACCGTCCCGAAGTTCCAGCCATCGCTGGCAGCCACTGTCCTGGGCTAGACCGCACAGGAAATGTCGAAAGCATTCTTGAAAATGAAAATCTGGGTAAGAACGAAGCGCTGACAGCGAAAGTCTCTGTATCCTCTCAGCGAGCTGACGCCAAGAAAATCAACGATGGTGATGGGGCAACAGCTTGGTCCGGTACATCCGCATCGAAGCAATGGGTGCAGCTCAGTTTTGCGAAACCCATTAACCTAGACACTTTCGTGGTGGAACAGGCACCTGGTTCATCCATCAATAACTTCGTGCTGCAATATTGGACAGGCTCAGCATGGAAGGACATCTTCACCAGTTGGAGTGCGATGGGCAGCAAGCGGTTCATGCCCACATGGCGCGTCACTGCCTCCAAAGTGCGCCTTTGCATCAACTCCACCGAGAGTGGTCTACCTGCGATCACTGAGTTTATGGCGTATGATTCCACTCAGGCTGGTGTGAAGTAAACCTAAGGCATATAACTATAGGAGCGCAATCGCCATGGAACAAATACCTGCTACTGGGTTACGCAGCAGTAAAACGGCATCATCGATATCGGCTAGTAAAAGCATAGATCAGGTGAATGTCGTTTGGGATACACCTAGTCTGAATGCAGCGGGATCCATGCCCATGGGTAATGGCCAAGTGGGCATTAACCTGTGGGTAGAACCCAATGGCGATCTGCGTTTCATCATCAGCCGCACAGATTCCTACAGCGAGATCAGCCGACTGCTGAAGGTGGGTGAGGTGCGGGTTTCCATATCACCAAATCCGCTGTCGACCAAAGCGCCATTCAAACAGGAGTTGGTTCTGCGTGATGGTGTGTGTGTCATCAGTATCGGACGTGGGAAAAACCAGCTGACACTTCGAGTCTTCGTTGATGTGGACAGCGCGATGGTCTATTGTGTCGGCAGCTCCGCTCACCCCGTGAATGTGAAGGCGCATGTGGAAAGCTGGCGCAACGAACGGCATGTGATCGCATCGGGAGTAGAGCAAAACTCCGCATGGTCACTTCACGACGCCCCATTTGAGCTGAGCGAAGCGGCCGATGTGTTCCCGAAAGGCATCAGCAACGCAGTTGCGTGGTATCACCGCAACGAGGAATCTGTGGCTTATAAATCTACCATGTTGCTGCAGTCGCTTAAGCCTATAGCATATACGGTTAAGGATCCCATCATCCATCGAACTTTCGGCGGTTTTATGTCGGGCACTGGGTTGAAGCCGGCAGACAACCGCACTCTGGTCAGCAGCGCACCGAGTGATCGGTTCGCGCTGTGGGTGGCGGCACCATGTTATCAAACAGACAATGCCCAGGATTGGCTTGATGAAGCGCAGGTGTTGGCGGAACAAGCCGATGCCGATCGGGCAGAGAAGCGCACAAAAGAGTGGTGGCACGCCTTCTGGGAGAGGTCGTGGGTGACAATCTCGGGCGATAAACTCGGCTTCACTATACCTTTCGGCACACAGCCTCTGCGTGTGGGCTTTGACTCCAACGGGGCCAACAAGTTTTCGGGTGAAATCCGACGCGCAAGCATATATACCAAGCCGCTCTCCGCGGCCACAATATCGCGGTTGGCATCTGCGCAAAGCGCAAACATCGCCGCTGACGAGGGCATCGCCCTGCCCACAGAACCCCAATCTGCAGCGACGACCGACACCAAGTCGCTAGATCTCAAACGTGGCATGACGCTGGAAGCGGTGATCAAACCCGATTCATCCCAGCCTGCTCGGATTATCGACAGCCTCACCGCCGGTGGGTCTGATGGTTTCCTGTTTGACACTCACCCAGGCGGCACCCTGCGGCTTATCGTGGGCAACAATATCCTAAGTGCCCCCGCTGGCATCATCAAAGCCGGCCAGTGGCAGCATGTTGCGGCATCCGTAGACGCTGCAACCGGTGCCATGGCCATCTACCTCGACGGTAAGCAGGTCGCTCAACAACCCGGCAGCGACGATAAGCATTCGCCCATCACCCGAGCATACACTCTGCAGCGATATGTGCAGGCTTGCGGCGGTAAGGGGCCGTTCCCCATCAAGTTCAACGGCAGCATCTTCACCGTGGAGCCGGCAGTGATGGGTATGCCATTTAATGCAGACTGGAGAAACTGGGGCGACTGTCACTGGTGGCAGAACGTGCGGTTTGCATATCACACCATGCTTGCGGCCGGTGATACCGAGATGATGGATCCGTTGTTCGAGCTGTATGAACGGGTTCGCCCGTTGTGTGAAGGGCGTGCGAAACTCTACCACAATTCCGAGGGTTGCTATTTTCCTGAGACGATGACCATGTGGGGTACCTACTCCAACGGCGACTACGGTTGGAAACGCACCGGATTGCGCCCCGATGAAGTTCAGTCCCCATGGTGGGCTTGTGCATGGAACCAAGGTCTAGAGTTAGTGGCCATCATGCTTGATCGTTGGGACTACACCGGTGATGAGCTGTTCACCGCGCAGTATCTGCTGCCCATGGCGGAGTCGGTGTTAAGTTACTTTGATACCCGCTTCAAGAAGGATGCCAGTGGAAGGATTATTCTCGACCCTACCCAGGCCGTCGAAACCCTGTGGCATGGTGTCATCAATGATATGCCTTCCACGGCGGGGCTGAATGACATCACGCGACGGCTGTGTGAGCTGCCGCAGCGCATTACCACACCTGCCCAACGGCGCTTCTTTAAGATGATGAGGGCGGCTTGCCCGGAAATCCCGGTAGAGGATGTTGTGGTTGAAGGTAAAACCACCCGTCGGCTGGCAGGAGCACAAAAATACGACCCAGTTCGTTCAAACTGTGAGAACCCTGAGCTTTACGCCATCTGGCCTTTCCGGTTATACGGTATCGGCAAACCAGGAATTGAGCTTGCCCGCACAGCCTATCTTACCCGTGTCAACCATCTGGATGTGGGCTGGGGGTATGATGGCAACTGCGCGGCACTGCTTGGTATGGCCGATGAAGCGGCTCGCATCATGCAGGTTAAAGCCGCCAACTCCAACCAGGCTTACCGGTGGCCAGCAAGCTGGGGACCAAACTTCGACTGGGTTCCCGACCAAGACCATGGCGGCAACATATTACTGACGACCCAACTGATGCTGCTTCAGTCTGATGGTGAGAAGCTGCTTTTGTTGCCTGCATGGCCGAAAACATGGGATGTGCACTTTAAACTGCACGCCCCTCAAAACACCGTCGTGGAGTGTGAATACAAAAAGGGCAAGATTACCGAACTAAAAGTCACCCCTGAATCCCGCCGTAAGGATGTGGTTTTGCCCGACCCCCGTCAGAGATAGTAACCTGCCAGCAGACGTGCCAACGCCCGCCGGAACGCGGGCCGGTATTGACCAGCGATGGGTGACAGTGCCCGTAACGGGCCACCGTCACGGACGGGCCACCGAACCCATCGCCAACAGCATGCGGTAACGCTGCTGTGGGTTCCTGCACCGCACGGCCTATCATTAACGGCCGGCATCGCTTCACTCCGGCCAGCGCATGGATGCCACTCTGCCTCCTACATATAAATGCTATTTCGCAATTAACATCTCATGGTTAACCTAACCAGTTTTCCGCACTCACTAGCCATCGGAAGCACATCCAATGCCTACCCCAAGCGGTTATAACAGCTCATATGGCGATGATAATGCAGGCAAACGATGCAATACTATCGCCTCTTCCGCTTATCTCAGCACGAGAGCACAAGGCACTGATATAATATAGAAACAGCAGACAACGGTGGTACTAACCTTATATGGGTTCAGATGATTATCATGACATAGACCCAGAGTCGGTCGTTCAACAATATGATTTGCGGGTTCAGCAGCTTATGAAAGCACTGCCCGCAACTTATAGCGAAGAAGAACGCCTGCGAATCGCTGACGCCGCCGAATTTGCAAAGAATGTCACGCTAGCTCACCAAACCGAAAACATCACCGATGCCGGTTTTGATCACCCTATCCAAGTCGCCCGCATCTTAGTGGGGCTTGAAATGGACTCCCCAGCTACCTGCGCCGCCGTGTTGCATAACACCTATTACCCAACTCAGTTGGTAAAACTCGACGAACTCAAAGCGCGTTTCGGCGAAGAGATAGCAGATATCGTTCAGAGCGTTAGCACCCTCAGCACCTTCGAGCTTAAAGAAATGGACCCTCCCTCCGCGGATGAAGATGATCATACCCGTCGCCAACGCCTGAAAATACAGCAGGCTGCTGCTGCAAATCTGCGCAAGATTCTGCTTGCGATGTCTCGTGACCTGCGAGTGATCGTGTTGAAACTAGCCGACCGGCTGCATCAGCTGCGCACCGCTGAGTTATACGACAAGGCAACCCAGTTGAGAATCGCTGAGGAGACGTTAGCGATCTACGCCCCGTTAAGCCACCGGTTGGGTGTGTGGCAGCTTAAATGGGAGCTTGAGGATCTGTCGTTTAAGATCCGCAATCCCGAGGCTTACCATGAGCTGGCTGTTAGGGTTGCCAGCACCAGGCAGACGCGATTGAGGGACATCAACCGAGCGATCGGCATCCTTAAGAACCGTCTGGAGCGTGAAGGCATCAACGCTGAGGTTCAAGGCCGTCCGAAGCATCTATATAGCATCTACAACAAGATGATTAAAGAGCAGCTTGACCTCGATCAGATTTTCGATCTGCTGGCGCTGCGTGTGATCACCGAAACAGTAGGTGACTGTTACCACACCCTGGGTATCGTGCACGATCTGTGGCAGCCCATCCCTAACCGCTTTGATGACTATATTGCCAAACCCAAAAGCAATCTATATCAAAGTATTCACACCAAAGTTTTTGGCCCCAACCATCAGCCGCTGGAGGTGCAGATACGCACCTGGCAGATGCATCGTAATGCGGACTTTGGGTTGGCTGCCCATTGGCAGTATAAAGAGGGCGGATCAAGCGACGATGTATTCGAGCGACGCATGACCGACCTGCGACAGCAACTGTTCAACTGGCAGGTAGAGGGACGTGAAGACACCACATTCCTGGGCAGCGTGGTTAATGATCTCTTTGCTGATATGGTGTTTGTGTTCACGCCGAAGGGCGAGGTGGTAGACCTCACCGCCGGTTCATGTCCTATCGACTTTGCCTACCGCGTGCATACAAACATGGGCAACTACTGCGTAGGTGCAAAAGTCAACGGTAATATGGTTCCCGTCAGCACCAAGCTGAAGAACGGTGATGTTGTGGAAATCATGACCCGTTCCAACGCAGAACCAAGCCGCGACTGGCTGAACTTCGTTAAGACCACACATGCCCGCAGTAAAATCCGCAACTACTTCCGGAAACTCGATTATTCATCTAACATCCAGCGAGGCCGTGAACTTCTGGAAAAAGAGGCCGATAGGCTCGGTATGGAGCCGCACGAGCTGCTCAAGCCAGACGCGCTAGAAGAGCTCGTACGGAAGATGAACTACAATGACATCAACGACCTATATGCATCTGTAGCCGATGGGCGCGCTTCAGCGCAGGCTATTGGTCAGCGGCTTCTTCCCGAATCGTCAGCGGCTGTGCCAACGACGCATACGGGTAAAGTGATTGAAAAAGAGACCAAACTCGTGGTGGGCGGCGTGGACAACGTCATGATTCGGCGCGCCCGCTGCTGTTCGCCAATACCTGGCGACAAGGTCGTGGGGTATACCAGCCGCGGCCGTGGTTTGATTATGCACCGCAATGTCTGCCCCAACGCGAAAAACTACCAGCGCACAGAACCAGAACGGTTAGTGTTGATCGACTGGAATGAGTTGGTGTCAGCGGTATTCAGCACCACTCTGCACATCGAGTTTATGGATCGCCATGGAATTGGGCCGGAGATCGTCGCCAACTTCAGCGACACAAAGACCAATATCACCAGTTTTAAGTCACGAGTCACTAAGCACGCTACTTCGATAACGAGCATTAGCTGTGAGGTCACCGGACTGCGCCATCTTCGATTACTCATCGACCGCTGTAGAAGCGTCCCATCTGTTCTTGAGGTGCGTCGAGAGGGCCCTGTGGAGGACGACGCATCATGAGAACATATCCACCTGTACCGGACCGATTTCGGTCTCGCGTCATCAAACTCGCGCACCGAATATCCAACGCATACCCTGACTGTGCCGAAGGATTGATCGAACGCACATTTATGTTCGCCTATGAAGCACATGATGGGCAGATGCGTGCCGACGGTGTCACACCATATATCGAACATCCGCTTGCAGTTGCTGAGATAGTCGCATATGTGGAGTTTGACCCCGCCACCGTTCAGGCAGCATTGCTGCATGACACCGTTGAGGACTGCCCTCAGGTGACACTGGATATTGTTCGGGACGAGTTCGGCGATGAAGTTGCTAAGATGGTCGACTCCGTAACGAAGATCACACGCAGTATGGTTCAACGCCGAAAACTGGATATTGAGACCACCGACCCGGGCAGAGCTCGCGAGATCTGCGACACTCAAGCCAAAGCGGACACATTGCGCAAAATCTTGATTGGGGTCACGCTGGATGTTCGTGTGCTGGCTGTAAAACTCGCTGATCGGCTGCATAACATGCGAAGTATCTCCGCTCTCTCTCCTGAGAAGAGAAGCCGAATGGCTGCCGAAACGCTGCAGATCTACGCTCCATTGGCAGAGAAACTGGGTGTTTGGCGTCTGCGCTCTGAGCTGGAAGAGCTTGCACTGCATGAGTTAGAGCCGGATCTGGCCCGCTCCATGCGGTATCAAATGGATCAAACCTACGCCATACAGGAACCCGTTCTCAGCGATGCCATGCGGGAACTGGGTGACAAACTTAGGCAAGAGGGCATCCACGCCAAAGTTCAACTGCAGAAACGGCATCTATACGAAGTAGTTATGAAGACTAATAAATTGGAGCTGGATGCAGACAAAATTTTTGACCTCTTTTCCATCGTCGTTGTGGTACCGACTGTAGGCTGCTGTTACCGAACGCTTGGTGTGGTTCATGGGCTGTGGACGCCGGTTGCCGGCAAATTCGAGGATTTTATCGCTAGGAACCGTCCGAACTTCTATGCGGCACTGCATACCACGGTTGTCGGGTTCAACGGAATGCAGATGCGTATCCTCATTCGCAGCGATGAGATGAACCGCAATGCCGACTATGGCTTGGCGTCATACTGGAGCCAACGGGAATCACCAGAGAACAAGAAAAAACTGGACCGCCGGTTGACCACGCTGCAGAGGCAACTAGAAGAATGGACGCAAGAGAAGGATGTTGATGCTAATGAGTATCTTCGTCTTCTGAGGCAAAGCCTCAGCGGAGTGCTCATCACGGTATTCACACCTGTGGGCGATCAGGTAGAGATGTTGGTAGGGTCGACGCCGTTGGACTTCGCATTCCGAATCCACACTGCGTTAGGTATGCATTACGCCGGCGCTAAAGTTAACCGAACTCCTGTTGCAATAGGCGCCAAACTCATGAAAGGTGATGTCGTTGAGATCATCACCGACCCTAAGGCAGCTCCAGATATTAGCTGGCTGAGTGTGGCCCATACACCCTTTGCTCAACGAATTATCCGAGCGGCATTACGCAAACAGGCACTGCAGCAGAGCATCAGAAGGGGTAAACAGATTCTGGCCGCCACTGCAGCAAGGCTAAACGGTGATGTTTCTGAGCTGGTATCACCGGAATGCATTCAACTGATGGCTAAGAAACTAGGTGTCAGCGTAGATGCGTTTCTGTCTGGTGTCGGCGATTACATGTTTAGTTCCGAACGAGCCATTTTGCGAGCGATGAATATGCACATCGAAGGCCCACGCATGAAGCTGACGGTTCCTACTATCTATCGGGCATCATGCTGCCTTCCGCTGCCAAGTGATGCAGTCTACGGATTGAAACCACGTCGAGGCAGAATGACCATTCATCGTACCGACTGCCCTGTTTGCCAAAAGAAGTTGGATGAGCACCCCGAGTATCTCACACGGCTGGAATGGGAAGAGGAACCACATGTCGGTTACGAAACGCCATTGTGGATATCGGCAGTAGACAGAGCCGGACTCATCGCCAGCATCTCACAGCAGTTGGCGGATTGCTGCGCAGATATGGCAAAAGTCGACGCCTATCTTGATCAAGATGATGTCGCACAGATGACGATATCGCCAAGTGTGACCAGTTTAGATCACCTGCGGCGGGTGATCAGCCACATTCGAAAAATGAGCGATGTGCTCGCCATTCGCAGGGTCAACCCACTTGAGGCTAAGCGCGAACGCCGCAAGTAGCTGGTGGTTGTCGAAGCGGTAACGAGGCGCGGTATTTATCATGTGCACACCTCATGTCTACTGTCATACCTTACATGCACCAGTTACAACAGTATTTTCGGTGGCTCAAGACAATTTCTTGAGATATCACTGTTTTGATGTTTCAAGTCAGATACAGAACAGCCATGATGCCGCGGGTTTTGTCACCCATACGACTGCGTTCCGGGAGCTGACGCTCCGGGAACTGCGTCCAGTGCGGGTTCCTGCACCGCGCGGCTTATCATTCGCTGCCGGCGTCGCTTCACTCCGGCCGGCGCTTGGATGCCAATGCGCCATCAGTTATGACGGGTAACCATGCGCCCGCTTAACTGTTCTTACTGCTGTTGCGGATATCCCACATCATAGCTATTTTGCATTTGGCTCATTCATTCCTAATGGATTATAGATTGCAGAAACACAAAATATGCCCGGCACTGTTTGTTAACCGTGCCGGGCATACGGGGCGTAGCCGAAGAGGCAGTGTATTATCTTAAGCCAGTGGTGATGATGAGCCTCTCGGCGCTGTCAAATACCACGATTGGATACCGCTTGGTATTGTCAGGATCGCCATCCCAGTTCTTCGTGGTGATGACTTTGCCGTTCCGACCTGCGGTGAACCGAATGCGTCCATTTGCGGGCATTTTGATGCTCAGCGATCGGGTTTGGCCCGGCGTCAGCCGGTTGTGTTCACCAAAAGTGTCGCCATCCACAAAGATATGCACGTTCTGGCTGGCTTTATTACTCAGCGTGGCCACCACCTGCTTAGCAGCAGGGGGTGTTGAGGTGCTCTTTGGTGCCGACGCAGTGGGCTTGGCCGCAGTAGTTGGATTGCTGTTCGCTCCGCTGCCGATCTTAATGGTGCCTACCACTTTTTCAAGAGTTGGCTTGTAAGTGGACCAAGTTTCCGGTTTGGATACACCCACGAAGAACAGCATCCGACCATCGGGTCGTGGGTTCTTCATGGCGATCAGCCATCCAGTTAGGTCACCATCTGAAGTTTTGCCGATGTAAGACCGTGCCGGCAGCCCTCCCACGGTGATGTCTGCTTGGCTCTGCACGTTCAGATTCTCCAAAGCATCTTCAGTTTTACCGCCCCTGATCACGCCGAATCCGATATCTGGAACATCCTCATTGCCTTGATACCAGGCGCCTTGGTCACCGCTCATGCTTTTCACAGCAGACCAGTTGGCTGGCATACTCGCCGTAACATCACCCACACTGCGGGTGATCCAGCCAGATGGCAGGGCAGGTACCGCTTGAGGTTTTACAGGCGTCGATGCAGCAGTTGACCCAGATTGTGCTGTTGTGGGTGTTTCCACCGTTGTTGACTTCGATGGTGTTGACGGCGGCAGTCCGGCTCCGCTGCTAGGAGGTACTAGGTATCCACCCGTTACCACCCTGATCATTCCATTGCCCTTGGTGCCAGCATTCTGAGCCACCCGCTTGCTGGCGACTTTCACCACATAGTCACCTGCCGGCAGGTTCATATGCGGCTCATCGACACCATCA
>CAZFLA010000104.1:5372-12260 GCA_964519405.1 uncultured bacterium | reverse complement strand
AGTTTTCTAAGAAGATTCTACAGCAAATATCGCAATTGATTGAGACGCTTGGTGGTTTCGAGGTCACTCGGAGTAGGGCGATGGTATATAGTCAGCGTGCGGTTGACAGTTTGGGATGTTTACCCAACAGCAAAGAAAAAGACGCATTGATAGATCTGTGTGATTTTGTGGTGAGGCGCGATGTTTGATGTTGATCTAGTGATATTCGATCTCGATGGGGTTATTTATCGTGATAAAGAACCGATGCCCTATGCTGCCGAAGGGGTAGCACGGCTTCGCGCCGAAGGGTATGCGGTTCGGTTTATGAGCAACAACTCATCTGTATCCCGCCATACTTTCGCTCAAAGACTTAAAAATATGGGCATTCAATGTGCGCCAGAGGAGTTCATGTCCTCAAGTGTATGTGCCGCCTATTATTTAGCTCAGCAGGGAGCTAAAGGTAAATCTGCATTCGTAGTTGGCATGGAAGGATTACGGGCTGAGTTGATATCTGCAGGGATTGAACTAGTTGATGACCCTGATGAGGAGCACACAGATTACGTGGTTGCCGGTATCGACTGGAACTTTACCTATGAAACTCTGCGTAAAGCATTAACGGCAATCATTAACGGCGCCGAGTTCATCGCAACCAACCAGGACGCCACTTTCCCTGGAGCTAACGGAAGCATTCGCCCCGGTGCAGGATCCATTATTGCAGCCATTGAGCGCGCCAGCGGGGTAACACCAATTACAGTGGGTAAGCCAAATCCATTAGGAATTGTACTTTTGATTGATGAGCTCAAGACTTGTGCTGAGCGTACACTGCTTATTGGCGATAGAATGGATACAGATATTGCTCTTGGCAGAGATATTGGCTTGAAAACTGCGCTTGTGACTACTGGCGTCAGCCAGCTAGAGGACGCACTTCAGGCCGACCAAGAGCATCGTCCGCATGTAGTAATAGATAGTATCGAAGGGCTATGGAATAATTGTTATCAAGCGTGGCCTAGACCTTAACTAAGGAGGGAACAGCACATCATGAAGAAACCTGTTGGTATCGGCATCATTGGTGCAGGTGGAATAGCGCGCGGCGCACATATCCCTGCTTATCTGGCTTATCCAGATCTGTGTAAAGTTCAAGCTGTCTGTGATATTATCCCGGAGCGTGCAAAGGCGTTTGCAGAGGAATACAATATTCCTCATGTTTATGAAGATTACCGCGACTTATTGAAACTCAAAAGTGTTGATGCAGTGAGTGTGTGTACGCCGAACATCGCGCATATGCAGCCCACCATTGACGCGCTTAAGGCTGGGAAGCATGTATTGTGCGAAAAGCCGATTGCCATGAACCCTACAGAGGGTGCCGCAATGGTTGAAGCCAGCCGTAAATACGGCAAAAAGCTTCAGATTGGCCTGAACCTTCGATTTGAGCCAGAGCAGCAGATGATTAAGAAGGCTATCGACGAAGGCCAACTTGGTAAGATTTATTACGCTCGTGCTCAAGCTCTGCGTCGCCGAGGTGTGCCTACCTGGGGCGTGTTTACGGACAAAGCCAAGCAAGGCGGCGGCCCGATGATTGATATCGGCGTTCATATCATTGATACAACACTGTGGTTCATGGGACATCCAAAGCCTATCAGCGTGACTGGTATGACTTATCGCGAGTTTGGCAACAGGTCAGGGCACGTGAATGAATGGGGCCCATGGGATCCTGAAACTTTTACGGTTGAAGACTTTGCCTGCGGAATGGTTCGCTTTGAGAACGGAGCTGTGCTCAGTATCGAAAGCAGTTTCTGCGCAAACATCGATCACGACGTCATGTGCAGCACAGTGTTAGGAACCGAAGCCGGTGCGTGCAACGCTCCCTGCAAGATTTTCAAAGAACAGTGCGGAGCATTGACCGAAGTGGTGCCTACCTGGATGCAGAGAGGGCCAGGTTCACATACCCGTGAAGTGAAGTCCTTCCTAGAGTCCATCATCAATGATACGGAAGTATATGTCACTGGTGAACAAGGCTTGATGGCTACACAGATCATCGACGCCGTCTATAAATCCGCAGAAACCGGACACGAGGTGCTTCTGTAGAGTGGCGGCTGAATTGACATCTGCTGAGCGCCGTGTTCGTATACGCGCGCTCATCACACTTGTCGCAATGTCGGGCATGGCGGAGCTTTCCTACGCCGTAGTAAACTTCTCTGCGATGCCCCCTTATCTTAAGAATGTTCTTGGATTAGGCGGCTGGATTGGCGCCATTGGCGCGGCGTTTTTGCTAGTGGAAACACTGCTTAAGTCGCCTATGGGACTATTAAGTGATCGGTTTGGCCGCAAGCCCATGCTGCTTCTGGGGCCGCTGATTAGTATGTTCACGGCTCCACTGACCGTGACCATTAACCATCCTATTGGCTTGATGATCATCCGTGCGCTGGACGGAATGGGTGCTGCTGCTCTGTGGCCGACAGCCTTTGCCACTGTAGCTGATGCAGCCGACCCCAAACAACGCGCGACAGCTATGAGCCTATTCAATGTGACCTATATGGTGGGCATCGCACTAGGGCCTCTGCTTGGAGGACTGGTGAATGACTATAGTAAAGCTCACAACCTGCTTCCTCAGCCAATGCATGCTAGTTTCTATCTGGCTGGTGTTCTTTTCTTCATCACTGTGGTGATCTGTGTGATCGGCATACCGAATAAAATGCCGCTGCATCACACTGAAGCGCATAATGAGGGACATGTCTCCAAGATACAAGATATTTGGATCGCCGCCAAGATGGTTCCAGACACTATGCTGCTGGGTTTTGTGGTCTACTTAGCCATTGGATTGGTGATGCTGCTGGTTAAGTTGTTCGCCATGGACGAACTGCACCTAACCGAAACCGGATACGGCGCATTGCTTGTACCACCCGCTATTGTGTTTGCCGCTGCCAGCATTCCAGCAGGAAAAGCAGCCGACAGGTTTGGAAAACGCCGGGTGATGTGCGTGGGCATGACGTTATGCTGCCTAGGCATGTGGACGGTGCCATTTACTAGCCACCACATCGCATTGATGTTGGGCTGCACCGTAGTCGGTATCGGCTACATATTAGCGATCCCCGCTTGGATGGCTATTGTCAGTAATATTAACAGCGAGCGTCGAGGTGCCATCATGGGGGCTGTGTTTACAGCACAAGGTGTTGGTGCCATGGTTGGTGCTCCGTTAGGCAGTTACTTGTATATTCATGCCTCTCCCGATCCGCGTATCGCTCACATCACGCCATTTGTGGGCTGCTGCATCTTGTTGACCGTTGCTTGGATTATCACGCTGTGGGCATTCAACCCGAAACGTGAAGTCAAACGCGTGCCGAAATAGTTAACTATCCAAAGCAGTTTCATGCAACTTGTTTATGACTGCTTTGGATGATTTTATACCCATCACTTTTCTTGCTCACCCTCCCATAAATAAAGTGGTATGCTGCAGTTAAGCATATCGCCAAGCTAACACAAGACATCAGGTAGATGATGGCTGCGTTGGTGAGATGGAGATATCGCAGGAGTATTCTGCGTTATACAAAGCCGTGCGAACCTTTAGTGTGATCGGTCGCCCAGGAAGTCACCTACAGACATTCGGCATGAGCGTCAACGATCAATGCCAGTGATTGATACAGGGTGGTCATTGCTGCCGCAAACGCATTTTAACTCCACTTGACAACCCAAGTGAAAGCAGATAGAAACAATTCAGAGCGGAACAACGGCGCATTGTATTTCAACACAAAACAGGTAAACAGCTCAAGGTAGGTAGTCGTCAGGAGCCAAACAACTCGAGCATATGGGATTTGCGAATCGTATGAAGCCAAAAGATGCATCGGCCAACGGCAAGCGATTGAAATATGTATTATACGCGATATGGATAGTCTCCTTTGTCTTGATGATATATGGGCTTCGTGCACCGGTGAAGTATCGCCTTTTAGTGGAATTTGTGGCCCTTACACTGGTTACATCCGTGCCAGGATATTTAAGCGGGCGTTATACCTATCGAGCGAATAACGAAAAACTCAAATCAAGGGCTTCAGTCATTATCGCGCTTGTTCTGCTATGTGTCGGACTGATACTAGAGCATGAATGGATGTTGATTGTGCCTTTTGCTGGAGGTTACCTCATTGGGTTTGCCGTTGGCTGGAGTGTATGCAATCGGATCAGAGAGAGATATGGGGATTCACCCGAAGGCAATGAGCTGATGAACCCGGTAAGCAGCAAACCGCCTGCAACGAAAGAACGGAAATGCGTCGCCTATCTGAAAAGTCTTGATGCAGAGTCTAGACGAGTCGTAAATAAGCTGAGTGCCCTTAAATTAATAGTGTCATTGGGAGTAATAGGAATCGTCGTTTGGATGATAATCGCAGACTTATTTGGCCATCTTGTTCGTGCCCTATTTGTTCGCCCGGGTGACGGCACTCTCTATTTTATGGCTACTGAACCATGGACTACCGGCATACCGGTGATCTTCCTAAGTCTGTGCGTCATCGAGTGCTTCAATAAGTGTGTATTGCCTCGGTTTGCTGGCAAATGGAAATCATGCTGGCTGGAATACGCACAGTTATCAGATGCCGACGCTGAACTATACTACTGCATGGATAAGCCGATCATCAGGTATATATTGTGTACCATAGGCGGGATCGCTGTTCTTGGCTCAACTCTAGTGTTGATATTATCGGTAGATAGTTATGTGCAGGTTACGGATAAGGGGATAACAATCAATAGATTCTGGGGATTCGGAGCCGAAACTTACCGATGGTCCGATATTAAGGAGGTCAGTATAAAACGGGTCCCTTACCGATGCAACAAATGCGGCGAAATGCATACAAACGTGAAGCCGTATATATTGTTTAATAATGGTGATAAGTGGAAGCCAGACTATTATGACCCCAGATTGATAGACCAGTGCGACAGTGCGTTTGCCTATATCGAGAAGCGAGTCAAACGCAAACAATGACGACAGTGTAGTGCGGAGGTGTGATAATGGCGGTATCTCATCAGCGGCCTAATGTGTTATTTATCCTTGCAGACGATTTAGGGTGGATGGACACTAGTCTGTATGGAAGCAAGTATTACAAAACACCCAATATCGATGCCTTAATGCGCCGCGGAATGCGCTTTACGAACGCATACGCCGCAAATCCGTTATGCTCTCCCACCAGATCGAGTATCGAAACAGGCCTATGGCCGGCGCGCATCGGCTTTACCATGCCGAACGGCCATATCCCGCAGGTGGTTCTTGAGCAAACTGTGCCCAAACAAGGCGGGCCAAAAGCCCGGTTGTGCGAACCCAACAGCGTGTCACGGTTGAAGCTAGACTACTTTACTTTAGGCGAAGCGTTTCGGCAGGCTGGGTATGAAACGGCGCATATTGGTAAGTGGCATCTCGGAGCGGAGCCGTATGACCCGCTGCATCAAGGCTACCAGATAGATATCCCGCATACGCCAGGACCTGGTCCCACCAGCTATTTCGGCCCATGGAAATACCCCAACTATCAGGGCAAGAAAGGCGAACACCTTGAAGATGCGATGTGCTCATGCGCCTGCGAATATATAAGATCTCATCAACACAAGCCATTCTACCTAGCCTACTGGGCTTTCTCTGTGCATGCTCCATTCCAAGCGAAGGAGCAGTATATCGATAAATACAGAAAAGTCGCCGATGACGGCAACCCGCAGCGGAACCCGATCATGGCTGCGATGCTGGTTTCGTTTGATCAAGCAGTGGGCAAGCTGATGCGCACACTGAAGGAGACAGGGCTGGAAGACAACACCATCATCGTATTCATGAGCGACAACGGCGGTATGATGTATGAAACCCCTGGAGGTATTGTCACAACCAGTAACGCACCTCTGCGCGGCGGAAAAGCAACCATATATGAGGGCGGTACCCGTGTGCCTTTTGCGGTGATCTGGCCGAAACAGATCAAGCCCAACAGCGTGAACTCAACGGACATCGTGCAGAGCATAGACATCTACCCAACACTTGCGGAGATGTGCCGTTTACCGCTGCCGAAGTATCCGATAGATGGCATCAGCGTCGTTGATGCGCTCAGAGGGCGTAAGCTGCGTCGGGATACAATATTCTGTCACTTCCCGCATACCGTTGCAGCCACCTTTTCGGCAGCGGCTAGTTATGTTCGCGAGGGTGACTGGAAGCTCGTTCAGGTGTTCTGCATCAACAACGATGGCAGCGACCGACTGGAGCTGTATAACATCAAACGGGATATCGGTGAAACCCATGATGTAGCAGCCAGCTACCCAGATGTCGTGAAGCGGCTGCGGGACAAACTGCAGAAGTTCTACAAGAACAGCCATGCTAAGCTGCCGCATATGAACCCGAACTACAAACCGTAGAAGCGCCTAATAGCAGAGCCACGATGTTGGTTCATTGATCTAGTAAGTCAGCAGGAAATACTTGCTGCAAGGTAATGGCAACCGATATGGATAGATTATCCGGTATATGGATTTCCGTGTTAAGCTCGGTGACATCGGCCCGAAAAGCATCCGAATTGGGCGCTGATTACGCCACAGTAAAAGAGTGGATGCTGCATTCATGCGGACATCGGCATCACCATTAATACCTAGTTATCGTCACGGAGGAGTAGACATGAAGATTGCTATTATTGGCGCGGGCAGTATTGTTTTTGCAAAAACTTTGATTAACGATATTCTTTCCACACCTGCGCTGCAAGGCTGCGAATTGGCACTGATGGCACCCACTGAGCCGAAACTTCGGCGCATGGAAGCCTTCGTGAACCGGATGATCACAGAGAACGCTCTGCCAGCATCTGTATATGCCACCACCGATCGCCGTAATGCCATCACAAACGCCGATTTCGTCATCTGTATGGTGCAGGTGGGTGGAGTGGATGCGTTCAAATACGACTACGAGATTCC
>CAZFLA010000104.1:0-5362 GCA_964519405.1 uncultured bacterium | reverse complement strand
GCGTTGACCAGTGTATCGGCGATAGCCTTGGTCCAGGTGGTATCTTTAGGCTGCTTCGCAGTATGCCGGTGATGGCAGGCTTGATGAAGGACATCGAAGAGGTCGCGAAGCCAGGGGCCATTCTTCTGAACTACACCAACCCGATGGGCGGTGTGTGCTCTGGCTTAGGACGGGTCTCAAATGTGCCTTATATCGGCTTGTGCCACGGCGTTCAGACCACACTTGACCTCATCAGCGGTTATGTGAATGTGCCCAAACCGGAGATTGATTACCTGTGCGCTGGAATCAACCACATGGCGTGGTTCCTGAAACTGGAGCATGAGGGCAAGGATCTCTATCCGCTGTTTAAGGAGCGCTGTGAGCTTCCCGAATATTACATCAATGAAAAAGTGCGTATCGAGGTCATGCGCCATTTTGGATATTTCATGACCGAATCCACCGGGCACCTCAGCGAGTATGTTCCTTGGTTCCGCAGCAGTAAACGCGGTCTGGAGACTTACTGCGACGAACCGGATTTCGGCGGAGCTACTGGGGCTTACTATAAATACTGCGCATTCATCGCAGATAAATACTCCAAAGTTGACCCGCTGCAGTTCGAGACACCGGTTCTTCAGCCGCGATCTGCTGAATACTGCAGCTACATCCTGGAAGCTAAAGTGACAGGTAAACCCTTTAGGCTTCAGGGTAATGTGCGCAATGACGGTTATATCGCCAACCTGCCTCAAGGCTGTTGTGTAGAAGTGCCTGTGTATGTTGACCGAGAAGGTCTGCACCCACTGCGAGTTGGTAACCTGCCAGTTCAATGCGCAGCATTGAACCAGAGCAACGTCACCGTGCAGACATTGGCGGTTGAAGCCGCGATCAGCGGAAACCCCGAATGCGTGATGCAGGCTGTGGCGATGGATCCGCTAACGAGCGCTTGCTGTACACTGGCAGAAATCCGTGAGATGACTGCAGAAATGCTGGCTCAGGAATCCAAATGGCTGCCGCAGTTTGAGGGTAAGGAGCTGAAGGCAACCCCGGCTGTGTATATCCCGGCAGACGTTGTGCGCGCGGAAGTTCCTGTTGATCCTGCTTTGGCTATCGGTAAGCGATTCGGCACTCTAGCCACTCAGTAAACGGGTATCATGAAACGGGCAGTCCGATGTGACTGCCCGTTTCGCTTAGCCAACTTTTCAGCAAAAGGGATTAACATGAGCCTATATAATCATCCAAGTCACCTTACTGCTAAACCAACACCTCGTCAACTAGCCTATCAACAGCTTGAGTATGGGCTTTTCGTTCATTTTGGAATCGCGACCTATTATCCTGAGCGCCGCGATTTTGACTACTCCACCATGACGCCCTCAGCATTTGACCCCACAAGGTTGGATCCTGAGCAGTGGATTAGTGCGGCTGACGATGCTGGTATGAGGTATGCGGTATTCACTGCGAAACACCATGATGGCTGGTGCAACTGGCCAAGCGCATACACCGACTTCAGTGTGGCGCATTCTCCCTGGAAAGATGGCACTGGCGACCTCGTGCGTGAGTTCACAGATGCTTGCCGTCGGCACAACTTTTGGATAGGGCTATACTATTCGCCATTTGATGAGCAGGCACTGGCATATACGGATCCTAAAGCGTATGATGACTATTTCATAGCGCAGCTTTCTGAGTTGCTCACCAACTATGGCAAGATCGATATCTTGTGGCTGGATGGCGCACGTCCTGCTAATGCGCTGGACCATGAGTATGATTGGCCGCGTATTTTCGAAGAGGTGTTTAAGCTTCAGCCCGATATCTTGTTTTTCAACATGGATGCTCAGAAGATCCGTTGGGTTGGTAATGAGTGCGGGATCGCACCAAGCCCGTGCTGGAACAGTGTGATCTGCGACGATCAGCAGATGAAGTGGCTCCCTGCGGAGTGCGACTGCAAGATTCGCAGCCACTGGTTCTACCGCCCTGATTTCAAGGACCTTAAGTCGGTTGAAGAGCTTGCTGGCATTTATGATTACAGTGTGGGACGCGGAGCAAACCTGCTTCTGAATGTCGGCCCCGATATGACGGGGCAGCTACCTGCGGAAGACTGCGAGAGGCTGTATGAACTGCGTGAATACCTGGCTAACCGCAGAAGGAATTTGGTCGCGAGTGTCGACCAAGCTGAGAGCACTGCGCAATATTGGCACTGGAAATCCAGCATGGGGGTATACCCGTTAGTCAACCTTATCGAGCTGCAAGAGGAGCTTGATGACGGCGAGCATATCCGCGGCTGGCGGGTGATGGTGTTTGTTGACGGCGACTGGATCATGGTTGGGCATGGAGAGAGCATAGGGAACCGCGTGATCTGTCAGTTTCCACCGATTGCCTGCCGTGAAATAAAGGTGCTGCTGGAGCAAGACGAAGGCGGCTGCCCGTTGCGGGGTGTATCGCTGTATGGCGTGAGCTAGTTCGAAGAGTTAGCGCTGACAGATCGGATATCGGCTGATCTGTCAGCTAACTATATATTCGGTGCTAATTCGGGAGTGCTTACTTCTGGCGTTCCAGCACGGTAATGCCTCCAGTGGGTGTTTCACCGCCAGCAAAACCGGTGAGGCTGATCTTGATGTTGTGAAGCCCGCGCGGCAGCATAACCCACAGACCTTTTAGCGAGCTGTTGTATAGATTGCCGATGTTTTTCAGTTGCTTCACGTTATCTACCCACACATCAGGTTGTTGGTTAACACCCATGATCTGCACGCGCCCTGCACTCCAAAGATCCACATTAAAGCTTAAAGCATCCTTCTGAACTATCGAATCGGCGATCCACTTGCCTGGTATCTGCACGCTCAACCCCAACTGCCGGTAGATGCGGTAGTCCCATAACGGGTTGCCTGTATAGAATGGCACTGCCATGGCGAACACCGCAGAAGGGTTGATGGCGACTCCGTTTTGTGTTTGAGGCACCAGGTTGAAGGAGTCTGGCAGCCACCCTTGGTATGCAGTATCAAAATCCTTCGTGAAGCATTGTTGAATACTGCTCGCCTCGATACCTCGCCACAGTTGATTCCATGGGCCTGTGGGATCAAATCGCCCAAGGCGTCGGATGGTCTCTGCATAGTGTAATCCGCACCACTGCACGGGTACGCCCGTCCAGCTTCCGATCCAGTTGGTGGCGCCGAAAACTGGGATGGTTGCGTATGGCCCCACTTTACCATCAGTTGGGTTTACCAGATACACAAACGGCACACCGGTCCAAGCCCAAGTAATAGCTCTGTCAAGCAGTGACTTATCACCGGTCAGCTCGTAAGCGTAGAGATAGGCACTGCACATCCAACTGCTTGCCATGATGTCGGGCGTATGCAGCGGAACCTCCCATGTCTGCGCTCCGCGCGGCGCTTCATTATCATACAGTGATAGCAACCGACAGAGCTGCAGGCATTCTTGTTCCAGTGTGGAATCACCGGAAAACACCGCATTACGCAACGCTTGTGCGATATACTGACCAGATAAGCCATTGGCATGATCAGCCCAGTGTGTTCTGCCGAAGTTGGTACCCGTTGCGGGCACAGCGTAAGGAACGGTACCGTCTGTACGCACGGGGCCAAGATAGTATGCTGATTGCTGCTTAGCGATTTGCACATTCTCTTCTGCATATCCATAAAGCAGCGATGGAATGAAGTAGTTGTTGCTGGATACCGCGTAGTAGTTTATTCCCGCGTTGGTAATCTCCTCCCAGCACGGGTCTATTAACGGCTGAAGGCGCTTTTGAAGCGTGGTGTTGGTGGTATAGCGTGACATCCAGTCTAAGTTGTAGGCCGTCTCGGCGCTGTACTGAGGCGCCCAGGTGTTGTTAAACCAAGCCAGTGGTCGAAACATGTATCCAACCATTTGGCCGGTATCGAGCCAGCCGGACGCAGAAAAGTCGATAAACTGCTGCATGTTATAGCCTGTATCGGGTATCTCCGGCACATGATATCTCGCGACATAGGCTTTGATGGATGGCGTGACATTCGCGCCGTCGCCTGCGGTGATGCAGAACTGAGCATTGTAGTTGGTGTTCGCAGAGATGCTCTCTGGCAGCATGGAGATTGGGTTAAGCTGATCGCGAACGGTGTTATCCCAGTTGCTCAATATCGCGCCCATAAGGTGCTTCCCGCTGTTGAAAAGGCGATCAGGGGTGTCATAAACTGGCTGAACCATCTTGTTTTGCTGCCAACTCAGGCTTAGCCATTTCCCATTCGCCTGCATGCTCATCATGGGAAATGTGAGCTTCACAGGATAGGGCACACGGCGTTTGTAGTCTTCCATCTCGAAGTCAGCCTGGCTGCTGCTTGTATCTTGCGGGTCAAGATACTCCATGCCGGGCAGCAAGCCGCGCTCGCGGTTTTCCGGAAACATCATAAACAATGGTAGGAAATTGATGCTGCGGGGCTGATCGACATTGATGGTGACACTGGCTTCAATGCAGTTCGGCTGAGCCGATGGTGTAAAGAGCTGGGTTATCCGCCATACCGCATGATCTGGATCGGTAAATATGCTAAATACCTGAAGTCCATTACCTACCTGCTGCATCCCAGTTGGGGCAGATTGCAGGTCCACCCAAACTGGTTGTCCGGCACTGTTTTGATAGCATATCCATGGTTTATCCCAGCCGACCGCCATGCGGGTGCCATTATAGCTGAAGCTGCATCGTCCGATATTCGCTGTGTCGTGTTTCATGGTTAAGCCGCCGACTGTTAACTGCAGGGCGTCAGAGGCTGGTTCCACTCCAGAAGGGCCTGTCCAGTTAGGAGCAGAAACTTGCTGCAGTTTGGAAAAGCGGATCCACTGTACCCAGCATTTACCGCGATCACCAGGTGCATCGAGGCGCAGTGCGCTCTGAGCTGGTAGGGCAGGCAGCCTGACTTTAATTTCACTCCACACGCCTTTCGGAGCCACAAAACCAACTTCATTTCCGGCGACTGGTCCATTCGGTTTAGTGAACCAAAACAACTCACCGTTACCGCCCGCTTCTGAGAAGATGCGTATGGTTGCCAACATCGGTATGTTTGTGAAGTCACGCCATGGCGCTGCGATATAAGGGTCTACCCCGCTGATATTCAGCTCCATGCCTTTACCCTCAGCGTAACTTACGCTGCTGATGTCATGAGGCCCATACCAGCCAGCCACATCCGTCGCATTAGTGAACTCATAACTTGGCAGCGCAGCATAGGCACATACCGAGTTAATGAAGAGCGATACAATGATGAGAAGTCGTCTCAAGCGATGCCTCCGGTTCGATGCTTTATGTGTAGTTTAGTGTACAGCTTATCTGACCGCTCCTGGTCACTGCTAGCTTGTGCCGGTCCGTAATTCTTCATTTAGAAATGACACCGAAGCGGAGTGTGTTTCGTCATTTAAA
>CAZFLA010000103.1:0-12298 GCA_964519405.1 uncultured bacterium | reverse complement strand
ACGCGCCTCCAGCAAGGCAACTTGAGCAGCACCTATCTTCTTAGCAGACAGCAGTGTCCACACCGCAACGGCACTCGCCGTGCCCAAGACAGCATACGAAAGCATGTAGATAATGACATGCGGAGCAAACCAAGGGCTATCTAGTGCGGGCATCTGCGACTTGTCAAGCGTCTCAGGATGAACCATGGTAATGATTAAGAACACCAGCGACATCACCACCGATGGAAGTATAAACAACCGTGATTTCCATCGATGATACATGACCAATCCCAGCAATGACAAGAAAGCCATATACCACAGCCGCGTTTCACCAAGTGTCCGCATCGGCAGTCTTTCGAGGGCGTGATACAGCCAGCCAAGATAAGCCCAAACGATGATTCCGCCCATCATATAGGCGATATGTGCAGCTCTGCGGATACAGGCTTTAGCGGTAAATGCAAAACCCGCCAATGATACCACCCACAAAACGAGAAGGGTGATACCTACCGCAGTGAATGTATGATGTTCGCTCATCGGCTTTCCTCTGAGGGGGGCATCAATGGTTTGTGCCAAAACGCCATGAAGGAGCCGACTACCATCAAAGCTAATCCCACGAACACCACAGGAGTGGTGCTGTCGCGCACCCCCAAGATGACCGAATACTGCCCGTATTGGTCTTCACCCCAGGACTGTTGGTATAGCATCCAGCCATCTGCATATACAGGATGGTTGACCAGGATGCTTCGCAGTTGCTGCCGCCCATCTTTGAACAGTAAAGAGACATCCGAGCGATACGATTTGGCATCCGAAGGACATAGTTGAACATAGTGGTTACTGCCGGCGAACACAACATCCTGCAGCTCACCACCAGCGCTTCGAGCCCCTAGCGCCAGCCATATGGAGTCTTTTTGAGATGATGCATCTGAGATTGTCACATACACAGCAGGTATGCCAGGCGATCCCGGCTCCCACGCTTCGCCACCGGCTGGCACCGCAGACGGGATGTATTTGTTGACTGTGACACTAATACCATCTACAGAGTAATGATGGGATGGACTCACCCACGATGTATCGGTCTGAGCTTGACCCGCGGTACCATTTTCGACTAATCCTACAGCTAACCGAGGAGGGTAACGCTCTATCACGAAACTCTTCAACTGCACATCAACGGGCAGCTTGATATAAGTGCCTTGGCGTGTGACCAGGTTGTTCTCTGTGTAACCATTCCGAAGCTGCAGTGTGCCTTCCTGCATACACCCTGGCTGGGCCATCATTCCAGCCATCACGATAATCATGCCTATGTGGTTTACTAGGAAAGCGGCGTTTCGCAGCTTCGGCTGCCGCAATCGTCTGCCGATCACGATAGCTAGATTTATGTAGGCACATAGTGAAGCGGTGATAAAGGGAGCCGAGTGAAACACATCGCGTAATCCAACCCAACCAACCAATCCAGCAGTCTCGGCATTTTGGATAACCATCGTGCCCATGAGGGCTAACACACACAGGTTCATGATGCTTACTACTGCAAATGGAAGGCCAGATACATACAGGACGGTGCGGTGACTTGCCCCGCATACCCCCACAGCAACACCAATCAGCGCTGCAATGATGATAACAATCCAGTTCCAGGGAGCACTCACCGCCAGCAGAGGTTTCAGAAGTGTGTTGCATACCGCACTGATCAACACCAAACACTCGATGATAATCATTGCAGATAACCATGGCTTATTCTGCAGATTCATAAAGTATACTTACGGCCTATTATATTCCAGTCACAATGGAGCACATTATCATATCACTCGGTAAGTTTATGCTTGGTGCGGAGTTCCAAGTTACGCACATGCTGCATACCCTCAATCCATATCCACCAGGCGTCCTTGCCTTTCCAAGTTCCTGACTTATCTATTCTTGTTGTGGCCCCATCGGGTAATATCAGATCACCCGTAAGCTTCGCAGCTGCTGCAGGATCGAACGGGCCAATTCTTAGTGCGAGGCTTGGTATTTCACGGTCACTTCGCAGTTTGAGCATGCCCGAGCGTGCATACTCATAATCTACGCGAGCTTTTACATACTTATCTCCATCACTCACAAAGACCAGTGCATTTGTTACCTTGATGCTCTTTAGGGGGTCCGGCACTCTTGGTAATATCTTGATGTGCTGCGGATCGATGTCATCTATACCAGCACACATGTTAATTGCATGCATGCAAGGGCCTTGATTGGCCCCGTTGGAAAGATCACTGATGCGATGCCACATGCCGTTCGGCAGGATGTTTACACCCTCTGGAATCAGCCACAACCATTTTCGCCAGTCGATACCCCGTTTGGCATCAACGTAATCCATGTTTTTGTCGTATGAGTATTTTGCGATATTCGTCAGCAACGGCCCAGCGGAATCCATATCGTCCAGTATCAAGGCCGATTGGGTAAGCCAACCCTGACCATACCCCATGGCCAATACAGGTGCCTTCCCATAGGGTTGTGAAAGCTGCCGTTTGAGCGTATTTCGCGTGATAGATAGCAGATCGGCGTCAAATTCGTTCGGGTTCAGCCCATCGCGGTACTGAGCAAACCATGCATATACCAGTGAGTCCTGCTGTGATGGGAACCATGAATATGGGCTCATTTTCCAGCATAAATTGGTGCTGTCACCCACTTTTAGCAGGCGAAGTATGCCGTTGCGCAGCCTTTGAGCATAGCTCTGCCACTTCTTAGCTGATTGTGTGTCGCCAACGGCTTGCGCCATGTCAGCAGAGCATCTTAAGGCGGAGTAGTTTACAAAACTGGCATATGGCAGATACATATCAGCATTCGCGTAGTTTTGTTTGATACGCGTTAAGTCTGTTTGATCAGCCATTCCATCAGGCAGTGATGTTCTGTTGGGGCCAGCCCAACCCACCGATTCGCCTTCGGTGTAGATCACATCACGGCCAGTGTAATCCATCAGCCAACAAATGAAGTCGGCAGCATCTTTTGTGGCATCCCAACGGCTTTTACCATACACGCCAGCTCGTGCGTCCGTAAACCATCCACCGGTAGGTCGGCCAAGCGATCGCCAAGCGATCCATCGTCCAACAATCGTGGAGCCATGACCCTCCATCTCCTCCCCGCCAGGAATCTCGTTCAGAGGAAATGGACAGCTGTAAGGTTCATGCAGTCCAAACGTCCAATGCGGAGGAGCATCTTTGGGATACCGTGAAACATCAAGTGCGTCGTTTGCCGGCCCTTGAGTGAGGTCGTGATTCGTGCGGTAATAGTAAAGCCGGCTATCGCAATAGTCGATGTAATTCAATGCTCGTTGATCGTTGTTGATGTCACGTATCGCCAGCGTCACAAAATGGTCAGAAGTGCGTCCATACGCACCTCCATAGTAGATGCCAATGGGCGACCATACTCCGTATCCAATAAGGCCGGAATACCAGGGGCAATCGGCTTCGGTTTCTTGAAAGAACCCACTTTTCGCGTCGAACTTGCGGTCAATTTGTGCCAGATTCGCAACCCACACATTGTTCAACATACTGGCATACTGACCGCCGGTGAACTCTATACGCGTGGCGTCCAGTCCCTTAGGAAACTCTATCTGTTCGGCATGTTTCGGTAAATCAGAAGCTTTGGTATACAACGCCGCAGATAATCGTTGGAGTTGTTTTGACCATTGGTTCGCAGCACCAGAATCTACAGAAGGCTTGATATCTGTAGGGTCAACTTGCCGGTTACCTAGCCATACCAGCTTGCTTGATGGCTTAGCAGTTGACAGCGTGATGCCAGAGACTAGCGGGGTTCCGTGTGTCGCGGGATTATCATGCACGACAATTGACTTAATGGGTTGCTTTCTCGTTTTGATCGGCAGGTAATATAAGGCGTACCGGCTCTCATATCGACCAGGTTGATCTGTTTCGCGCAGTTTCATACACGCTGAATAGGCATCTGCACAATCGGGGCGCGAGGTAAAAGGCTCTCGCACCACACCATGATCGGTGTAACACCACTGCGCGAACCAGGCCGTGGCGCCCATGATGAATGGAATGCGGTCCCTAGTCCCATCCTGGTAACAGATGTCAATCTCACCCAGGTTTTGGCCGACATACTGCTGGTCATTCCGCTTGGCAACCAGCTCGGGGTGATCCATCCACGGTGCTGTGCCATAATCATAACCGTCGTTGATCATACCCAACAGGTAAATGCTGTCAGCCTGCGCATCAACAGGGATTGTCTCCACAACACCCGACTGAACCCGGCTTGTCACCCCACGCTGACTAGGCTCGCAAGCCAGGAAAGGCACTGTTCGGCATGTAACCGGGTGAGCCTGTTGGTCAATCGTGACGGCATACAAGCTGTTACATGCAATAGGTTCTGAATGAGCGCTGCAGCACAGTGCTGCAGTCAAACAGACTGCTGCTGCAGCACTCAGGATAGCCTTTCTCGTTGCATTTTGGAAGCCGCTGAGAGCCAAATCCAAATCGTGGTTATTATAACTCGACATGCTCTGAGCTAACTAACAGATTGCGCTGATCTACCACATTGAAATAGAAGACCTTCGCATCAGCCGGTAATTTGGCCCTTAACTGTGTTTCCGATATATCGGCAGGAATAGCATGCCATTTGCGCTCCGGCCACAATCCGTTGTCTTTGGTGTAGATAAGTTCAGCCGATTTCAAAGCTCCCTGTGATTTATAACTAGCCCATGCAGTGTCACTATCACACTGGGTCGGACTCACTTTTGTCATCGGTGTGCCGCCTGTTGAGGCTTCAGCAAACGCGAGGATTTCGTCAGGTCGCTCACCGACACCACCATGACCATGAGGCATCTCAATCCGCACGCACAGCGTCTCCTTACCATTAAGCAGTCGGTATGATTTCTGTAAGGAATCCATAGGATAAGCAAAGTCATTTGTTCCGGTCACCCACATCACTGGCATCTTGGCATGGCCGATGAAAACTGACGGGTCATATGCAGCAAGCCACTTCTGTGTTCTCTCAGCACCCAATCGCTCAAATTCTGGTAACCATGTGGAATTGTCAACTAGATATCCGCATCCATAAACAGGGACAGCGTATTTGAACCGCGAGTCAATTCCAGCGGTGATGCAGGTCAGGTAACCACCCCATGAGATACCCGTCACGCCTATTCGGTTTGGATCAACACTCGGCAGAGAACGCAGTAAGGAGTTAGCTAAAATAACACTGCTGACCGCATGATAAGTCCAGCTATCCCGCAATGCCACATCAGTATCGAATACCATGTTGCAGTTAGGTCCGCTCCACTCGTGTGAATTCCAGTTGCCATACTCACCCACCGGCACCGTGCCGCAGTTGTCCATGGCAATGGCCGCATAACCTCGGGCAACCCACAATCGCACCCATGCTTCAAACGCAGAACCACCACCGCCATGAACCAAAACAATACCAGGCACCTTGGTGCCAGCAGGAACTTTAGGAACTCCCAGGTAAGCAAAATGCCGTACCGGTTTGCCTTTGTATGGCATACCATCATAGAAGATCGCCTTTACTTCACAACCAAGCGCCTTCTCTCGCAGACCGGATCCATCAAACATGGTGGTGAAACCCCAGCTCGTATCTCCGACCGGCTTACCGACTTCGGCATCATACATTGCTGGTGTTTTTTGCATTAACTTCAAATCTTTATGAAACACATCAAGCATGGATACTTCCCCTTTGCATTGAGCACCACCGGCTGCATTGATGAATGCAGCAGTACATAAAATGGCAACTACATAACGTAACAAATATATATCTCCCTATTCCGCTAAGATCATTGAAAAGTTGTGCGCAGCCGTATGAGCTCTAGGATCTGCTGACATATCAATGACATCGTAAATATTCAAGGCTTTATGCCAGTATTCCTGCTCTATCACGCATCTATCGACGCTCTCATCTGTCATCCGCAGGAACTGTGCCGCAAACCAGATCAAGTCGCTGCGGTATTCATCAAAGCCCGGATAAATCGGCAGTTGACAGCTATCTGCTGTGACTGATGTCAGACGGTCGATGATCTCGCGATATACGCGGCGCAGTTGCGGTTTGCTCCATTTACGCCGAGGATAATAACCCCATCCATTGACGACCTCAAACGCCTCAAACAGCGAACCGAGTTCCGCGTTTTGCTCACCAAACACAAGTTCACAGAACTGCTTTGATAGCAGGTCAGGATCAGCCATAGGGTTACACAATAACTGTCCGCCCGCGTATAGCGACAGCGAGTTCAGCTTCGGCGTCATGGTATAGCACATTCCCCCCAGGTATGGAGCCGCACTGCACTCCTCTCTGCGCCGCGCTGCCATTCGCGGCAGCCGCCAGTGAGGATAGTTGATCAGCTCACCCTCGCACAGTGAATAGTCCCAGCTTGTTATCGGGCGGATCTTGGCTATCTCTCTTGCGTAGGCACGAGCATCTCCGCCCATCACACAGTCACCGTCGGGGCTGAATCCAAGGTTGATCGCCACCATCGTCTGCTCGGGAAACTCAGGAAGACGCTTTAGTAGGTATTCCATCGCCTTCTGTGCGCGTTCCGGAGCTCCATTCCAGATATGGCACGGCGTTTCGGGGGTGTTATTGCCTTCATCTGTCAGCATCGCCCAACTGCCGTCCCAGTTTGGTGTATGCCTTAAGTCGTCGCCCCATCCAGAAAATGGTGTTCCCCAAGTACCAACTTCCACAGCACAGCCTGAGTTCAGTTGCACCGCCAATTCCGCAAGTTCCTGAGCGAGATCGATGAATGTCGTATGGTCGCAGCCGTTGCGGTTGCATCCTCCGGGATCACCTGGGAATATGGTCATGATGTCTGTGCTGCGGAGTTGCCGGCACCAATGCGACCACAGCTTTTTGATGAGTGCGCTGTCATCAGCGTCGTGCGGACAAGCGAAATACCACTGAGATCCTATGCAGTTGGGTATGATGTTTGCCTTTGTCTTCAGGCCTAACTTGTGGGCTATGTCGGTTACCGTGCGCATGGCTTGTGCAAAATCATCGCACACCGCATCACCGGAAAGCGCGGCTTTATCATATACCGTAGGTGCAACCCAATATTCGAAGCAGTTATAACCAAATGCTTTGATCATCGTTAAGAAGCGGTGCCAATCGGCATCGCTCCATCGGTTTGGCGCAGCTGGATAATACATATTGACATTCCAGTGGTTCTGTAAATGCTCCGCAAAGTTCACGTAACATGAGCGATGCTTGAAATGAGGCGTATTCATCGACAGATATACTCTCCATCCGCTTGGTATGATCTATGACCAGATGATACTACCAAATCCACATTGAAAACTACTGGAATACCGGTCGCGATCGGTAGTATGGTGCAAACATAAGCATCAGAGTAGTTGCCAAGTCATGGCAAGGAGTTCAATCATATGATCAGTCTGCGTAAGCTAATATCAATCATTGTTGTATCCGCGGTGTGTGCATCTTCGGCATTTGCGGCACCCGATGCACTCTCACAGAAATTCGCATCGCCTCCGATGAGCGCGAAACCATGGACTTTCTGGTGGTTCGAGGGCGGATATGCCAATAAGGCCGGTATGGTCAAAGACATCGCGGAAATGCGCAAGATGGGCATCGGCGGCGTGATGCACATGCAAACGATCGACACCACAGGCCTGCCTTTGCCATCTCAGCCGCCTATGCTGGGTGACGAATGGGCAGATTGGTTTGGTGAAGCCGCACGGCTTGCAGGTAATGCGGGAATCACATTTAGTGCAAGCATCGTTGATGGTTGGGCCTTCGGCGGAAAATGGGTTGATAAGGAATCAGCAGCGATGCAGCTCGTAAACTCTGAGCTGCAGATTGACGATCAGGCAGAGCTTGCAGATCCTCTGCCGATGCCGTTTTCTCGCCTAGGCGTTTACCATGATATCGCCATAATCGCATTCCCTGAGAAGCCAGACCGCGCACCGACCCCACTCGAAGTATCAGCAAGCAACACAGTGTTGGGATACTGCGCGGAGGAAAACTGGCCAGCGATACACGCATGTGATGCCGACCCCAACACATACTGGCGCACATCGGCAGCACCTTCCCCGCAATCGCCGATATGGATACAGTGCACATACTCCAAAGCGTTTGCGGCCAGCGGTTTATATATTAAGGCAATGTCTGATGGTGGAATCAAAGAGGCTGACCTGCAAGCCTCAAACGATGGCATAAACTTCCAGACTGTGGCGCACATCAATGCCGATATTGCAGCTTCCACGCGCATACCATTCCCGACAGTTACAGCCAAGGTATTTCGATTGGTAATTACCTCCGCGTATGCGCCTGACATCAGGCTCGCGGAGTTCCAGATACTCCGAGGTGAAGATCAACCGTCAGTGAGGTCAGGCATAAAGTGGTGGAACTACAAATCCGGCAACCGCGGAATCCTCTTTGAGGGTGCCATGGACGATAACAATCCATTCACGAAGCAATACGACCTCAAAAGCACCCAAGTCATTGACCTCACGCAATACCTGCAGCCAGATGGACGGTTAAATTGGGTGAAGCCTCAAGGTAAGTGGACGATCATGAGGTTTGGCTGGACGACCATTGGTCAACCGGCCCGTATGTCAGCTGGCGGAGGTTATGAAGTCGATGTGCTCAGCCGCAAAGGGGCTGACCTCATGTTTGACAACGCTGCCGTCGGTATGCTGAAAGCAACAGCGAAAACAGCCCCTGGTGTGATGAAGGCGTTCCATACAGACAGTTGGGAGATCGGTGCTGATGTTCAAGGCCAGCAGCCAACTTGGACGCCCGACTTCCGAGCGCAATTCCAAAAGAAGCGAGGGTATGACCTGCTCAGGTTCCTGCCAGCCATGGCACGGCGCCTTGTTGACGACAGCGAAACCACCGAACGATTCCTTACAGACTACCGAGCAACCATCGCTGACCTGATCGCAGACTATTACGAGCAGCTTCAGAAGCGAGCTCACCAACACAACGCGCTGATGAACCCAGAATCGGGTTATGGCAGCTACCCATTCCCTCACCTTGATGGGCTTAAGGTGTTTGGCAGAGCCGACCTGCCGATGGCGGAAGTTTCGCATAATAACAGCACCGATGACCTCTCCAGCATGATGACTAATCCCTTCTGTGATGTGCTGCGAACGGCGGCCTCTGGTGCCCGTATATATGGACGGCAGCTGGTGCAAGCCGAAACGCTCACTTATCATCCGTGGCTAGGTCAGATCACCGCACCAGATCGGTACCGCAAGACACTGAACTACTGCTTTGCAGATGGACTCAACAACACAGTTATCCATAAGTATGTGCATCAGCCGTTTGAATACAAACCAGGTCTGGAAGATTATGGCATCTTCAGCCGTCACTACACATGGTGGCCGATGGCTGATGGCATGTTCAGCTACATCGCACGCTGCCAATATCTGCTGCAACAGGGTAAGTTCGTAGCCGATGCAGCCTATTTTGTGGGTGAGGGTTCATCTCGTTACGTACCAAGCAAAGGTGGATTAAACCCGGCGCTGCCGTTGGGCTATGATTTTGACGGCATGAACACCGAGGTTCTTCTCAACCGATTGAGCGCTAAAAACGGCAAGTGGAGCTTACCTGATGGGTTGAGCTACCGATATCTCGTGCTGACATATCCCTACAGCACCACCATGAGCACAGCAGTGCTGCAGAAGATTGCGCTGCTGGTAAAATCGGGCTGCACGCTCGTCGGGCAGCCACCAGTTCGCACTCCTGGGTTATACAACCGTACATCCGAAGATGCCAAACTGAAGAAACTCGCCATCGAATTATGGGGATCACCAAACGGTAAAACTGGTATCCGCAAAGTGGGTAAAGGCCGGGTAGTCTGCGGGATAACGATGGAGCGTCTGATGAGCAGCGACGGATTACCTGCGGATTTATCGGCATCGGTAGTGACCGTTGGCAAAACGGCAAAACAGAGAGCGGGACTCTCCGGCGCTAACTGGATATGGCATGGAACAAGCGGCGGCTACCCTGCACCAGGGGTTCGTTACTTCAGATCGTCCATCACAATCCCTGCAGGCAGAAAAATCACACGCGCATTAGTGAGTATGAGCGCTGATAATGAGTTTGTGCTGTCTGTTAACGGTAAACGGTGCATATCCAGCACAAGCTGGGAGAAGGCATCCGATGCTGATGTCACCAAAGCGTTCAAGCCAGGACAAAACATCATAGAGGTGATGGCGACAAACACCACCACTGAACCGACACCGGCTGGGGTCATTGGCAAGTTCGTAGTTACGCTTGAGAAGTCCCAACCCATCACATTGATTACCAACTCCGATGAGTGGAAGTCGAGTGCAGACAAAGCATCATGGAGTCCAGCGACTACCGTGGGAGCACTCGGTTGTGCACCTTGGGGTCGGTTCGACGATTCGGCATCAACAAACCTAGACTGGATACATCGCCGATCAGCCAGTACTGACATCTACTTCATGGCTAACCCAACGAAAAACACACTCAACATGAATGTCACTTTACGCGCAGCAGGTAAACTGCCTGAGTTGTTCGACCCATTAACGGGCAAAACCCGCGCACTCACCACATATACTCAGCACGATGGCGTCACCTCTATCCCGATGACATTCGAGGCATACCAAGGCCTATTCATCGTGTTCAAGCAGGCTGCTAAGAAGCCATCCAGCAGCACCGCACCTAACTTCGCGGTGTATTCACCATCGCAAACACTGACAGGGGCATGGACGGTTCAGTTCGACCCGGCTTGGGTATCACCAGCGATTGCATCTGCAGACAAAAAAACCGGTAAAATCGTGTTCGACAAGTTGGTTGACTGGACCCAACGCAGCGAGCCTGGCATCAAATACTATTCTGGTATCGCTAAATACATAAAGAGCTTCACTATACCTAATAGCCTCACACCAGCGATGCGCGCAAAACTTCGCCTCAGTTTGGGTGTTGTGAAGGACATCGCACGGGTCTATGTAAATGGCAAGGATGCTGGAGTTGTGTGGTGTGAACCATGGCAGATTGACATCGGAGCTTACGTAAAACCTGGTCAAAACACGGTGGAGATCGACGCAGCCAACCTCTGGGCCAATCGCGTCATAAGAGACGCATCACTGCCAGAAGATCAAAGGCTTACGCTGTCAAACTTCCGTCTAGATGCCGGTACAGCACTCTACCCCTCGGGTTTGATGGGGCCTGTGCAGATCATGACCACTAAGTAGAACCAGCAATCCGCATGTGGGCGCCATCACCGGCGCCCACAATATTCATGAAACCCTATTTGTTGAGGTATAGCGTGTAGGGCTCGCCTTCCCGAAAAGCGTAGAATGGCCTAAGCAGTATGGAGCTGTCGGCGGTGTGGGTGAAGCATAGCGGCTCACCGGGAGTCCTGCTGAACGTCTTGTTCAGCGCGGTTAGGTCAATCTTCGCCGCGGGATTGCCATCAAAATACCGAACAGCCATAGTCACCGGGCCGTACATGATGGCTGCAGGATACCCCTTAGCTTCATCCAACCGGCTCACCGACAAAGAGATCGGCAAGTCAACATGGATGACCTCACCATTACGCCATTCGCGTTTGATTTCCAGCCAGCCTTGCTTCACGTTCTTCACAGCTATCACCTTCCCGTTCACAGACACACGCATGGGTTCACTGAGCCAATCAGGCACCCTTAGAAATAGCGAAAACACAGTGGGCTTGCTGACAGATATAGTCAAGTCGGATGCAGCAACTTCCGGGAAGCGCGTTCTCTGTGTGACGGTGACTAGCTTACCTTGAATAATGTGCTTTACGGTTGAGGGTGTATATAAGCTGACATAGAGACCGGCACTACTTTTGAAATAGATGAGATCGGCGAAGTCAGCCACATTCAATAAACGCGTGCTTGTGCAGCAGGTCCACTTATCAACGTTGTTCTTTTTGACGCCTCCGCTGCAGTTGTAGTCAGAGTAATACATCACCATTCCATCACCGCTTAGCGGGATGGTGGCGCCAGTCATGTTATACACCGCTTTTTCAATCCAGCCAGCATATTTGGCGTCACCCGTAATGGAGATAAGGTATTTGCACAACTTGAAGATGGCCCACGAATTACACTGTGTTTCAGTGCTGTCGTGCCGATCACCGGTCATAGCCTCAACTAGCAGATTCCGCGGCAGGAGATGCTCCAGCCATGGGCCGAATCCGCCAGTCGCCATGACCTGATGGTCTTGGAAGTAGTCATATGCGGATCTGATGATATCGGCATAACGAGGATCATCCTTAATAAAATACGCCATGGCGGCACCGCACAAAGTGTTTACATGGCTGTAGGCATGGAAGAACTCTGAGTTCATGCCCGCCAGTGGCTTTTTGCTGAGGATATCC
>CAZFLA010000102.1:0-12412 GCA_964519405.1 uncultured bacterium | reverse complement strand
CATGGGCGTATTAGCCAGCAACTTTAACGACAACTTACGAGAACCCAGCAGCCTTATTCCAGCTTTTGCAGAGCAGTTTGATGCAAACACCGAGATATCGCTGAGCATGAATATCTCCGGCGGCAGCGGAACGAACATGGTTCCGGCTATCAAGACATACATTCAACTCTATGGCATGCCCGATCTGCCGGATCCAGGGCGTGATATGCAAAACTATATCACATGGACTACCGGCGGTTGGCTCGATAGTAACATCCGCAGTGAGAATCTCTACCGTCATGCTACATGGCCTGGTGTTGATAACTGGGCACCTTCCCCGGTAGGCGACGCAGCTTGGATGGAACGATGGTTAGCAGAGAACACTACCAACGACACGCTGCGAAGCAGACTTCAAACGGCCTCTGCAGCAGCGGCGGCAGCGGCAGCATCTGCAGGCAGTATCAACTTCAGGGGCGTAGCCCACGTTCAATACCCCATCGCATCGTTGATTTTCACCAGCGGCGTTGAAGGGCCATCGACCGCACTAGGCAACGGAAGAGGTACTCTTGGCCGGTTTACCGAGGACGGCACTGTGTTGTATGAAGCGCCATCATCGGGTAATGACCTATCAAGCACACACTGGGCGAAACACGCAAATGGCATGACGGCCACCGTGCTGAAGTCGGTATGGGACGGCGTTCTATACAGTGCTGATATTTCGTTAGCGTATCAAGCGTTGAACCTAACAAACATGCTGTCTCAGTATGACAACGAAGCACCGAGAGGCGCCCAAACTTGGGAAGTTCCTCTGCATACTCCAGATATATTGGGATCGGCCTACCTGGTCTACAGTTACCTCGATGCATACGAGTACTCAGGAAACAAGACTTATCTTAACAAAGCCATTGATTGGGCGTACACGGGTATTCCGTTTGTCTACCTCGTGAACCCAACCGATGGTGCTGTAGGAATGTATGCCACCATACCTGTGTTTGGCAGCACTCAGTTCAACCTTATGAACTGGATGGGAGTTCCTGTACAGTGGTGCGGTATGGTCTACGCCGACGCCGTGCGCAGACTACAGCGATTCGATCCAACTGGCCCTTGGGAGAAAATCTGGAAGGGCATCACCGCTTCTGGTATTCAACAGAGCTTTCCTACCTCAGACACGACGTTGCAAGGCACTTTGCCTGACTCGTGGAACCTGAGGTCGCAAACCCGAAATGGCGTTGCCATCAACCCCGGAACGGTCATGAGTTGTGCCACAAACTACTATTTAGGCATCCCAGCATATGACTACCGCGTATATCGCAGTTTAGGCCTGATGGTTCACCTGCCTGGCCAGTGGCTGCCGGGTGATGTCATCACGCATGACTCGCTCACCTTCAAAGCGAACATGTGGACAAACGCCAAAGTAATGGTTGTTGGTCTTAAGCGGTTCGGGCAGGTAGCTGTTGATGGCGCGTTCAAAGAGATCGGAGAGGGTGCCGCATACGACAGCCGTGGGTATCTGCTAGTGGATGTGCCCAAGGGTACACATACCATAACCATTAGCTTCACGAAGCCGAACACCCCTACGAACCCTCAGGGTGGCGTTACCGTTCTGCAGCGACAGTAACACCCCTCACCTAGCCTAACACCGGGCAATGTGGTAAAATATCTACTGCATTGCCCGGTCGTTCAACGGCAGGACTACGGACTTTGACTCCGTCAATTGTGGTTCGAATCCACACCGGGCAACCAACCCCACCCCAAAGTATCCCAAACATTTTCCCAAAACACCCTTCTTACGGCATTTGTATATAGTGAGCTAATTGCAAAATAGCATTTACATGCCGGCTGCAGTGCAGCGAATTTGGGGAAATCTCAATGAATGGCGTTATACAAGCAACATGGCAGCATTGGTATGCACCTTCCTAACCGATGGTAAAGTGGCATTCATGCGCCGGCAGTCGTCCCAACGCCCGCCGGCAGCAGCGATCCACACCATCAGTTGAACGACAACGTCGTATGGGTGACCATAACCACGGCACCATAGCGATTTTGCTATTATCACTAGTGTTTATATTTACACCTATTATTGTTGCTTTTACCAATGTATTGCAGGTACAATATGGAAACAAACCGTAAACTGTGAGGTAACCATGACCGACAATAGTTGTTCTTTTGAGTCCCGCATGGACCGTTTTGGTGCCAAACGTATCATCGGCACCAGCATAGTGACCGACAACGCTAACGGAGAGATCCCTGCCCTATGGGCAGACGACAACTTCCAAGCACTTTTGAAGCAGATCATATCACCACTAGAGGGCGCGCCATGCTACGGCGTGTGTCGCTGCGTTGAGGGTGTTACCAACGGCAAATACGAGTATATTGCTGCGGTTGAAGCCACTGCAGATGCGGCCATACCAGAAGGTATGATAGAGTGCACCATCCCAGAAGCCGATTACCTCATCATCACCGTTCCAGGGCTGGAGAACATAAAGAAGGCATGGGAGTATGTTTATAACACATGGTTCCCGGCAAACCCAGAATGGCGCGGATACTGCGATGATCAGGGATGTGAGTGCACATCATATCCAACATTTGAGTATTACACCGACGAATTCTTCGTCACAAATTGCTCGTATATCTACGTGCCCATTCGCAAGCGATAAGCTCGCAGCCTAACAAATATCGTATCTGCACACCGCAGCGGGAACTAACCTGCTGCGGTTTTTGTGTTTGGTATCAACATCATTCCTTCAGTATGCCTTCACCTCACCGCCATCACACACAGCGACGATCTCACCCCTTCCTTTCTACGCTGAATGTGTATTTGACATAGGTTTTCAATCGCAGTAGAATCTGTATCAACCTATCGTTATTATTACGATGCTGGTCAGCACTCTATCGTCGATGGTGACGATTGTGCAGTTACCCCGATCATGTTCGCCAAAGATGTCGCTGTCACCCTGTAGGAGGTCCTTTCATGCGGGTATCCCAAATCAAAATCGGAGTATGGGCGATAACCAGTGTCGCATATATGTGCAGCATCGTATGCAGCGCTCGAGCCGGAACCATAGAGACATTTGGCTTACAGCGTATACCACCCGGCGAGTTATCTGGGTTCAAGGCAATCAGCACTGGGTATCAGCATACCGTCGGACTAAAAGACGACGGTAGTGTTGTGTGTTGGGGCGATAACGCAGATGGGCAATGCAGCACACCGGCACCGAATACGGGCTTCACCGCGGTCTCGGCGGGCAGCAACTTCTCCGCAGCTTTGAAGGCCAACGGCTCTGTGGTTTGCTGGGGCGACAACGATCAAAACACGAGCACTGTGCCAGCTCCAAACACCAATTTCACGGCGATATCAGCCGGATGGAGCCACTGTGCCGCCGTAAAATACGATGGCACTGTAGTATGCTGGGGCAATAACACCGATGGGCAATGCAGCGTGGCGGCTCCTAATAGCAGTTATGTCGCCGTCGCCGCAGGATATGACCACACAGTTGCATTACGGCGAGACGGCAGCATCGCCTGCTGGGGAAGCAACAGCCAACTACAATGCGAGGTTCCCCAACCTAATAACGACTTCGTGGCGATTGCGGCCGGTAATGGAGTAAGCGCGGGAGTTAAGAAAAACGGCACACTAGTGGTCTTCGGGAATGACAACCATGACCTGTATAATATCCCTACAACGACAGGGATTATCAAGGCGGTTGCCTTTGGTAATGACCATCTGGCGGCGCTCAAGGCTGATGGTACGATAGCGATATGGGGTATGCGTACCTATGGACAAAACCTAATACCGCCGACTAATGAGCACTACACATCAATCTCCGCAGCTGGTTGGCATACCGCAGCTTTAAAATCCGACGGACACGTGGTTTGCTGGGGCGCGGATCAAGCATCATGCTGCGGTATTACAGCTTCCAGTATACCCACAGACATCATTAGCATTTCTGCGTGCAGCAACTATTATCTTGGGCTTAGGCGCAATGGCTCGATTTTCAGTTGGGGTGGATCGGAATCAAGTCCTACAGACATCCCTGAACCCAACACAGGATTCAATGCGGTATCAGCAGGTGGATCCCATGTGATGGCATTAAAAAGCAATGGAGGTATTGTGTGTTGGGGTGACAACAGCTCGGGCCAGTGCAGTGTGCCAGGCATCAACAGCGGGTTTACAGCCATCGCCGCAGGCGGCGCCCATTCACTCGGCTTGAGATCCGATGGGTCAATCACGGCATGGGGCTATGATGCCGATGGTGAATGCAGCATCCCCACCCCTAACGCGAACTACCGCATGATATCAGCTGGTTGGTATCACAGTGCAGCCTTACGCGCCGATGGTTCGGTGGTCTGTTGGGGAAGCAACGACAGCAGTCAGTGCAGCGTTCCTTCACCGAATACCTCCTTCTGCTCCATCGCAGCTGGGTTCGACCATACAGTGGCGTTGAAGACGGATGGTTCCGTGGTTTGCTGGGGCGGTAACGACTTCGGTCAGTGTTCTGTGCCAGAACCAAACTCAAACTTCACGGCGATTGCCGCAGGTACCTTTGCCTCCATCGGCCTTAGGCGCGATGGGTCAGTGGTGGTATGGGGCGGTGTCGACAGCACGCAGTATAACATTCCCGCTCCTAATTCAGGATATACCGCGGTAACAGCGTGCGGTACCTCGTTTGCGGCCATCAGGAGCGATGGAGCGGTGGTGGCCATATCTGGCGACTTCGGCTGCCGGCAGTCAACCACTAACCAGCGATTCACCGCATTGGCGAGCGGCACAGGGCACACTGTGGCATTACGAGACGATGGCAGCTTGGCTTGTTGGGGCGACAACAACATGGGGCAATGCAACGCGCCGTTGACAGCTGCATATAGGGCCGTTGCGGCAGGCAATCAACACACCGCAGCACTGAGCACGAGTGGCTCCATATCGTGCTGGGGCAGTAATGCCAACGGCCAGTGTGATGTACCACTGCCCAACAGCGGGTTCATTACGGTCATCGCTAATGCTGACTACACAGCAGGTCTCAAACAAGACGGCTCAGTGGTGACATGGGGTAACATCCCGGCACCACCAGCACCTAACACGAACTACGCGTCAATCGCGGCCGGCGACCACTTTATCGTGGCAATCAAACAAAATGGTTCGATCACCGTATGGGGTGACAATCTGGCTGACCAAGATGATATTCCTGCACCAAACAGCAGCTTCATTTCGGCGGCAGCCGGTAACGGCCACGTAGTGGGACTGAAATCCGACGGCTCTGTGGTCTGCTGGGGTAATAATGACTACGACCAATGCACCGTTCCTGAACCCAACAACGGGTTTGTCGCAATTGCTGCAGGCGGCAACACGACTGTCGGCACCAAAAGCGACGGCTCGTTGGTAGTTTGGGGCGAAGCGCAATTCAATAATGTGTCCATCCCCTCACCCAACTTCGGCTTCACGTCTGTATCTGTCGCCAGTGATAGAATCGCAGCGATACGCGGCACATCTGACGTCACAGGAACCATCAAGCTTGGCAGCTACTCCGGCTCGCTGCTGTCGCGGCGTATCATCGCGTCGCTCACCAGTACAGCGGATCCATCGGCATCGCAGTGTGTCAGCCTGCTTCCAGATGCCGCGGGCAGCTACACACTATCGAGCTACCTCAAACCGCCATACAACATCTGTGTCAGCAGTCCGCATTTTCTGACGGCCTTGGCATCGGCGGTTGGCACCGCTCAAACAAACGACTTCAACCTCATCAACGGCGATGCCGATGGTGACAACCAAGTAAATCTCTTCGACATCGTCGCCTTAGATTCCAACTTCAACACATCCGACGAAATGGCCGACCTAGACGGCAGCGGCAGCGTGAACCTGTTCGACTATGTCATCATCGACCAAAACTTCGGCGCCATCGGCGAGTAAGGACACAACCGATGGATTTTCCATTGCACTACACAAACATAGAGGTATCGTGTATGAAAAGAACGTGTCACATAAAGCATATATTGTGCTTGTCGTTCTGTATGTTCTTTCTATTGCTTTACTCTTTCAGTAATGCACAAGCAGGAACAATCGAGAGCTGGGGAGGAATAGTTATTCCACCAGGTGAACAAACAGGGTACAAGCAAATATCGACGAGTTATACGCACTCTGTCGGACTTAAATACGATGGTTCAGTTGTCTGTTGGGGAGGTAACGGCTACGATCAGTGTATCGTGCCAGAACCCAACTCTGGTTATATACAAGTTGTCGCAGGTAATAGAATATCGTATGGAATTAAAAACGATGGAACCCTTGTAAATTGGGGCGACTACATATCCGGGTTCCCGAGTGATACATCGAATTTCGCCTCTGTTGCAACCTTTGCAGATGCATACCATGCGATCGGCTTGAAGCGCAACGGGACGTTAGTGAGCTGGGGAGACAACTCATATGGTCAGTGCACGTTACCGGCACCTAACACTGATTTCGTCTCTATTGCCTGCGGATATTGCCATTCAGCAGCTTTGAAGAAAGACGGATCCGTTCAATGCTGGGGATATAAAGTATACGGGCAATGCGATGTGCCATCACCAAACCAAGGGTTTGTCTCAGTGGCAGCAGGTGCTTTCCACACGGTCGGCCTAAAGAGTGATGGTTCCGTAGTATGTTGGGGTAACAACCAGTATGGACAGTGCGACGTACCTAGTCCAAACAGCAACTTCATGTCGGTTTATTGTGGATATGATTACTCAGTCGGTATTAAGGCGGACGGGAGCATTGTATGCTGGGGTAAAAATCTACCAGGAACAACTATTCCACAGCCTAACGCAAATTACGTTGATGTTGCCGCTGGTGAGTCTTATGTTTATGCTATTCGAAGGAATGGCAATGTCGTAAATTGGGGCGACCTTAATGCACTGCAGGTCGGAGTAGGAGTTGCAAACACCGATTTTACCAACGTCTCATGTGGCAGTCAACATCATGCTGCACTTAAGGCAGATGGCTCTGTCTTTTGTTGGGGTGATAATACTTATGGTCAGTGTGACGTACCGTCACCTAATCAAGACTTCACGGCTGTCATAGCAAGATACCAGCATAATGTAGGCCTTAAAAAGGATGGCACCATTGTTTGCTGGGGATCGAATTTGTATGGCATGTGCGATGTTCCTTCACCAAATCAAGGATTTGTTGCGATAGCGGCAGGACGAACACACACGGCAGGTTTACGCAGCGATGGTTCCATCGTCTGTTGGGGAAGCAACGACCACAACCAAGCGGTTGTGCCTGAACCAAACAAAGACTTTACTGCAGTCAGTATCGGCGACTATCATGTGGCAGCATTAAAAAAGGATGGTTCGATTGTTTGCTGGGGGGTGAATGATAATGGTCAATGCAATGTACCCTCTCCAAATCAAGATTTTATCTTTGTCGCGGCTGGTGCGCGCAGAACCTTAGGCATAAAACGCGATGGATCCGTTCGTATCTGGGGCGACGGATATGCTCAGCTTCCTGTTGAAAATTCAGGATTTGTTTCAGCTGCGATAGGTCAGTATGGTAATGTTGGTCTTAAGAGTGACGGTTCAATCACTTTCTGGGGATCGCAAATTGATAACATGCATATTATTCCAAAACCAAACTGCGGGTTTATATCAGTTGATGTCGTGAACAACAGTGTCTGTGCGGTTCGTCAGCTTATTAACGTGTCTGGACACATCGCGCTAGAGCATTTCACAGGTGACATGACAACGCAAAACTTTTACGCCTCCATCCGCAGCTCAGCCTCTCCAACCATATCAAGCCTGGTAGGTATCACTCCAGCGCAAGACGGGTCATATACATTACCTAGCTATCTTGCTCCGCCATATGACATCCATGTCTCCGGTTCGCACTTTCTTGGCCAGCAGCTTCGAAGTGTTTCTCCGCAATCAAGCGTTGATTTGAATTTAGTAAACGGCGATGCTGATGGAAACAATGCAGTTAATCTGTTTGACTTCGTGGTGCTTGATTCGAACTTTGGAAAATCGGACGATATGGCAGACCTTAATGGTGATGGCACAGTCAATCTATTTGACTATGTCGTCATCGATCAAGCATTCGGCGCTCAAGGTGAGTAAGGAGGCGTTATATATGATCTGGTATAAACATATCAGCAGCCATATGGTTGTCATCGCTTTAGTATGCATTGGTATTCCGGTACATTGCGGAACCATTGAAATGTGGGGATCTCAAGTTATGGCGCCTGGAGATAACTCGGGATACACAATGGTCAGTTTTGGACGCCACACCATCGGGCTAAAAGCAGATGGAACAGTCGCGTGCTGGGGACCAAACGGTTGTTATCAATGCATTGTACCGTCGCCTAACTCCAATTTCATCGCCGTTGCAGCGGGTGCTTATCATAGCATGGGATTGAGGAAAGACGGATCGGTTGTCTGCTGGGGATCATTCCTTGGGTATCCTATAACTCAACCTACTCCTAACACCGATTTTACTGCGATCGCAGCAGGATACTCACATAGCATAGGATTAAAAAAGGATGGCAGTGTGGTATGCTGGGGAGTAAACGATGAAGGTCAGTGTAATGTGCCATATCCAAACACAGATTACATAGCGATAGCAGGTGGGGATCGACATACAATGGGTCTGCGCAAAGACGGATCGATCGTATGTTGGGGAAGCAACCAAAACGGTCAGTGCACTGTACCCGCACCCAACAAGGATTTTGTAGCTATCGCTGCAGGGCAGATCCACTCGGTAGGACTAAAGAAAGACGGATCGGTTGTCTGCTGGGGATCTGACCAAGGCGGAGCATGTGAAATTCCTCCAGATAATACGGGATATGTTGCCATCACAGCAGGTAATAACGCCACCATTGGCACAAAGAAAGATGGATCCGTAGTTTCATGGGGCACTGTTTATATACCAAACTCGATGGATGGACAGAAATTCGTCTCTGTATCTATCGGGTTCGGTCAAGCGGCAGGATTAACGCATGATGGACGGATTAACGTCTTTGGATCCAACACGGATGTATTAATGAAACCGCAAGATGGCTACATAGCCATGTCTACAGGTCTGCAAGTGGGAATGGGTATACGCAAAGACGGTTCATTGATGGCTTGGGGCTATGATTATGATGGACAGATGAGCATACCAAATCCAAACACCAACTTCTCAGCCATCTCAGCATTGTATACACATTGTGTTGGACTAAAAACAGATGGTCACATCGTATGTTGGGGAAACAACAATTTCGGGCAGTGTAATGTACCAGAACCAAATACAGATTTCAGCCGCGTTGCGACAGGCCAGTCTTTCACTGCAGCCGTAAAGAAAGATGGACGCATTGTCTGTTGGGGTGATAATAGTGTTGGTCAATGCAATGTGCCGCAACCCAATCAAGGGTTTAGCGATGTACAATGCGGGTTTTATCATGCTATTGGGCTAAAAAGTGACCACACTGTGGCGTGCTGGGGTGAGTCACGGTATGGTGAATGCAGTGTTCCTCAACCTAACCAGGATTTCGTCGCTGTCTCAGCCGGAGCATTTCACTCCGCAGCATTGAGATCTGACGGATCCATAATCTGCTGGGGTGACAACAGCTATGGACAATGCAGTGTTCCGTCACCTAATGAAGGGTTTACTGCCATATCGGCCGGAGCATACTATACAGCGGCACTAAAGTCCGATGGATCTATAGTCGTATGGGGTGATAATACTTTCGGACAAACTAATCCACCACGAGATAACAAAGGGTTTATATCAATATCAGCAGGATGGACAGCGCTTGTAGCCCTTCGTGTTGATGGCACTATGGTATGCTCAGGATACGGCAATGTTCCTTTTATCATGGAACCTAATCATGGTATTAGTAATGTGGTTGCAGGGATAAATCACTCTGCATCCGTTAAGCAAGACGGCACAATTACCTGTTGGGGTGATGATCATTACGGTCAGCTTTACATACCCTTACCGAACACCGATTATAAGTCAGTGGCAGTCGGAACCTACCACTCTATCGCACTCAAGCAGGACGGATCAATACGGTGCTGGGGTGACAACAGCGCAGGACAGTGCAGCATACCATATGACAACAGTGGATTTACCGATGTTGCTGCGAATGGCAACATATCAGCGGCTGTTAAAAGCGATGGATCTGTAATATGCTGGGGTAATAACAGCAACGGACAATGCAGCGTCCCCGCACCAAACACGAACTTTACAAAGATCGCTATCGGAGCTGATTTCACGGTGGGATTAAAATTGGATGGCAGCGTAGTATGTTGGGGCAATAACACTAAAGGGCAAACCAATAGCCCTTCACCTAACCAAGGCTACACCGCTATCTCAGCGGGTGTTCAACACGCTGCTGCCCTAAAATCTGATGGTTCAATAACATGCTGGGGTGACAACTACTACGGTCAATGCACTGTTCCTGAACCCAATAGCGGGTTTATCGCAGTCGCTGCAGGCGGCAACACGACCGCAGGGATAAAAAGCGATGGCTCATTAGTGGTGTGGGGTGAAGCGCGGAATAAAACCCAATCCATCCCCGCTCCCAACATCGGCTTCACTGCTGTATCGGTAGCGGCCGATAAAATCGCCGCTATACGCGGCACATCCGAGGTTAATGGAAGCATCAAACTGGGCAACTACTCCGGCTCGCCGTTGTCGCGGCGTATCATCGCGTCGCTCACCAGCACAGCGGATCCATCGGCTGCACAGTGCATCAGCCTGCTGCCAGATGCCGCGGGCAGCTACACACTATCGAGCTACCTCAAACCACCATACAACATCCGTGTCAGCAGTCCGCATTTTCTGACGGCGTTGGCATCGGCTGTTGGCACCGCCCAAACCACCGACTTCAACCTCACCAACGGCGACGCCGATGGTGACAACCAGGTGAATCTCTTCGACATCGTCGCATTGGATTCTAACTTCAACACATCCGACGAAATGGCCGATCTAGACGGCAGCGGTAGCGTTAACCTGTTCGACTATGTCATCATCGACCAAAACTTCGGCGCCCACGGCGAGTAGAACACCAAGCGAATCGTAGGCAGGTCCAACGGCCTGCCTACGGCCATCGCATGGTTTCACCGGTTAACACCCTACATCCGGTATAATGTAACTAGTTGGACTTTCGGTGGAGGATATAGACACGGTGATGGTATTGGCAATGGCGATTAAATTCATATTTGATCTCATCACGTTGTTCATATTCTTAGACGTCATACTCTCGTGGCTTATGTACACAGGAGCAGTGCGTATATCACCAAACAATCCCGCAGTGCAGTTCATTAGCAGCGTGGTAGATCCTATACTCAACCCCATTCGCAAGGTTGTCAACCCGCGAGGCATGGGTGGTATTGACTTCTCACCATTTATTGCGTTAATCATACTGCAGGTAATTGAGCAATTGCTGTTGAGACTGCTGCCCATATGAGCAGCTCGCAGCGGCTGACACCGATTGATATAGCTCATAAGGAGCTTCCGACAACACCATTCGGCGGATACAACAGATCATCCGTCGATCAATTCCTTGATGAACTGGGCAATGACTACGAGCAGCTCATTTTGGATAATGCCAGACTGAAGGAGCAGTTGGCTGCGTTGCAGCAAGAACTCGCCCGATACCGATCTATGGAACAAACTCTGCGGGAAGCGCTGGTGCTGGCGCAAAAGACCGCGGATGAAACACGGGCAGCAGCGCATAAGGAGGCGGAGAACATCCTACATACGGCTGAAATCCGCACAGCACAACAGATACAGGACCAACAACAACAAATCGAGCAACTCAAAGGCATAAAACAAAAAATCGCCTACGAGCTCCGGGCACATATGAACGTCATTCAGCAGTGGCTCAATGCCACCGATGAGACGTCGAAATCTAATGCCCCAGTAGATGTCCAACCTGAAGATTAACATACGCGTCACAACGCGAGCGGGAAGAAACGCCATCGACCGATGGGACCCGATTACAAAAACTCTACACCTTCGTGTTTCGGCAGTGCCAACCGAAGGACAGGCTAATGAGGCCATCAGACAATTGCTTGCCAAACAGTTGAGCGTCCCGAAAAGCCACATCACCTTAGTTGGTGGTGCTACGAGTCGCAACAAAACTTACGAAATAGAGGGCATGGAGCAAATACCAGAACACATACTGGCGCTCCGTAAAGAATGACAGAACAAAACAGCACATTTGAACCTGCTGACGATAACGTCGGCCATCCGGAAATGCCGGAAAACAATGTCGGGAACGACGTTGCAGAAACAGCGGAAGCTGCAGAAATTGTAGAAGAGACGGAAGTTTCTGATACCGACCAGGACATCAATAACGCAGATACTACAGATACTAACGAAGACATAGATAATACAACCGCACCAGAAGAGAATGACGCTGAAACAGCAGAGCCGGAAGCAGCCAATATGGCTGAGTTCGATATGCAAAAGCCAAACCAGAAGAAA
>CAZFLA010000101.1:0-12576 GCA_964519405.1 uncultured bacterium | reverse complement strand
TCGCACGTGCGATGGTATCGCCGCACTCTGTGGTGATGCCCAGCAGATCGCACTGAGGCTGTTTCAGAAGATAGGCTAAACATAATGCGTCGTCGATGTCGGTGCCAATGTCGGTATCTAGAATTACAGGGATTTTTTCAGTATCCATTTCGGCCTCCAATGCTGTTTGTTATATAGTGCAGAAAAACAGCACAATTAGCTACATGAATCCCACCAAAATGGCATTGAAGATCATGAATAGCACAGAGTGCACGCGATGAAACACTCTTTGGTTCAGTTGCTATAAACACACATCAGGCAGCATCTGCGCGGTGCATGATGCTGCCTGATGAACTTGCGTTGCTCGGTGGCTATTAGTCGAACAGAGCGGTTGACAGATACCGTTCTGCTGCGTCAGGTAGGATCACTACGATCTTCTTACCTGCGTTCTCGGGTAATCGTGCCAGTCGGTCGGCGGCAGCCATGGCTGCGCCGCAGGAGATACCAGTCAGTATGCCTTCCTCTTTAGCAAGACGCTGTGAGTAGGAGATGGCATCTGCGCTGTTTACGCGCTCCACACGGTCGACGACGTTAAGGTCGAGGGTATCAGGGATGAACCCTGCACCGATGCCCTGGATCTTGTGCGGTCCGATATTAATCGCCTCACCGGCCAGAGTTTGGGATATAACCGGACTCTCGTCAGGCTCCACAGCAACCGCTGTCAGTTTTGGATTAACGGTCTTTAGATACTTAGCTGTGCCTGTCAGCGTGCCGCCGGTACCAACTGCTGACACCAAAATGTCAACATCACCGCCAGATTGTTCCCAGATTTCAGGCCCTGTGGTTTTGAAGTGCGCCTCAGGGTTGGCTGGGTTCTTAAACTGCTGAGGCATGAAATACCTGCCAGGCTCACTGGCGACCAGCTCCTCCGCTTTAGCGATGGCACCTTTCATACCCTTAGCGCCTTCTGTAAGCACAAGTGTGGCCCCTAGATACTGCATGAGTTTTCGGCGTTCCATCGACATAGTTTCCGGCATGACGATTGTGATTTTGTATCCACGGCTGGCGGCCACGAAGCAGAGGGCGATGCCAGTGTTTCCGCTTGTCGGCTCAATGATCTCTTGTCCGTTGCCTAGCAGTCCCCGTTTTTCGGCATCCCATACCATGTTTGCGCCGATACGACACTTCACACTATACGCAGGATTTCGGCCTTCTACCTTGGCGAGCACAGTGGCGGACGCATTTTGCGTGATTCGGTTAATACGCACCAGCGGAGTGTGGCCGATGCTCAATGAGTTGTCTTCGTACCAGTTTGACATGTGTCTCCCTCATTTATCTCTTTCGTGAAGTAAATATCCGTGCATTCCGATTGGAGCACTGTATTTGTTATACCCCTTTATGCAGCTAAAAGTCACGGATAAATGCTATAATTCCGGTCGATTTAATAAAGAATATTAGAATTGGCTATAAAGGGGCTGCTGCTCACCGCAAATCTACCGGTAGAATATACTTGGGAGCAGTCTATACACATGTTAAGCTACCTGAACCCAGACATACGATGTTTATATCGCCATGACCTTATATCATCGCTGTTATGGCAGGCTATGGTCAGTGGAGTAGCAAGTTTTGCTGTTGTTCATGCAAAACGTATGGGCGCCCCGGCAGTTTTGGTGGGCCTGTTTGTATCTATGGGCTTTTTCCCGTATGCTGTTGCCGCCGTTCCTCGGTTTCTGTCGCGTTTTTTCAAATTAGGCCAACTCTTCCTGGCGATGCGGATTCTGTCAAGTGTTATCATCGCCATTGCCGTGCTTCATCCCACACGCAGTGTTCTGGTAGCTACGGCATTGTGGGGATTGTTCTTCGCATATCTCTCCGACACCGTCTACCCGGCGATATTCAAGACAATCTACCCGCCTAAATATCAAGTCAACTTGATGAGCACGCTGTACCTATGCAAGGTGATCTCTGGCGCGTTGGTGATGCTGATCGTCGGTCGATTGCTTGACACGATGAACTACGCACAGGGCATCATGCTGTTAGGCTCGCTGGGATTTATCGGCTTATGTGCAGTGAGCATTTGGTGGCCGTTCCGCCGATTTCATGAGCATGAACATGAGGCCCACCAAAGCGAAGGTGAAATCAACCCACCTAAAAAGAACAAAGAGTTTCAAGTTTTCCTGCGCTCTATCACGATATACGGCATTGGCAACTGCATCGGCGGGTTTTGCCTGCCTGTGCTGATGGCTGATGCCGGTGCGTTTGCTTTCAGCAACAGTGAGATTGGCGTGATCACCGCCGCGGGTTTGGTCATTCAGGTGATTGCAACGGCGTGGTTCACTCGAAATGGGCGTGTGACGTCGTCCGCACGCCACATGGGCTGGCCATGGATGCTGCAGGGCATGGGTATGTTGGCCTCTGGAATCATGCTGGCTATTCCAGGCGGTAAGGCACTTGCGTTTATCCCCGTTTTGGTAGGTGTTTCGCTAGCCAATTTGGGGGTTGGACTTCAAGCCTGTGCACATTCGCTGATGGTGAACGCAATGGCTGGCGATGCCAGTGCGATGCGCTATCAGTCGATTCAATATACCGTGATCGGGGTTCGTGGGGTCTTGGTTCCGATATTAGCATCATGGGCCTACCAATATGTTCCGTTGGCGCTGCTAGTTTGGTTGTCATTTGTGCTGTTTGTTTGGGGCGGAGCCGCAGCTTTACGATGGGGCTCACCTATTCCAAACGAGTATGATGTCGAATCAGTCATTTAAGGTGGCAGTGTAACCCGATATAGTGCACACGAATTTACCAAGAACGAACTTGCCGGATATTGACTGGCTGATTTTGCACGTGCTACCATCAAGATAGTATAGACAAATGTAAACATGTTATACAGCCGCGGCCACGAAAGGGGAGAAAGCTTTGGAACACTATGATCGCCTTATCAACCTACTCAAACAGATGGGCGGTGTCGTGATTGGGTATTCCGGCGGGGTAGACAGCACTCTTTTAGCGAAGGCCGCTACGGATGCGTTAGGGGAGCGAGCGCTCTGCGTTTTCGTGGAGTCTGTGTTGATGCCCAAGCAGGATATCGACCAAGCGAGGTCGTTAGCGGAGCAGTTCCACTTTCATCTGATGCGTATCGCCGTTGATGTATTCTCCATAGACGGAGTCTCTGAGAACCCGCCAGATCGGTGCTACTTCTGTAAGAAAGGCATCTTCTCCAACCTTGTCAAAGTGGCCCTAGAGAATGATCTTCCATATGTGTTAGATGGCGCTAATGTGGATGATGCTTCCGATTACCGCCCGGGTACACGGGCTACGAAAGAGTTGGAAGTGCGCAGCCCCTTTAAGGAACTTGGTTTCACTAAACAGGATATCCGCCAGATGTCGAAGCAGTTAGGTTTACCGACATGGAATAAGCCATCGAACGCGTGTTTGGCCTCAAGAGTGCCATATGGAATCTCTTTGACGCCTGAGATACTCAAACAGATAGATGCTGCAGAAAATCTGCTGCGTGAGCTAGGCTTCAGCCAGTTCCGAATTAGGCATCATGGTGACATGGCTCGCATAGAGCTGCTGCCGACTGAGATGCAGGCTATGATGGATGTGGCTATGCGCAGGAAGGTTGTTGAGGGGCTTCAGCAGCTAGGGTATGCATACGCAGCCCTTGATTTAAGAGGATACCGCACAGGAAGTATGAACGAGATATTATCTGAAAGGACCAAAAGCACAAGTGGATGTACAAAACCTGCGTGAGCTGCTAGAACAAGTACAGTCGGGTGATGTGGATATCAATGCGGCGATGGAGCGATTACGTAAGCTGCCCTACGATGACATGGGGTTCGCCAAACTTGATGGTCATCGCAATCTGCGCAACGGCTTTCCAGAGGTGGTTTTTTGTCAAGGCAAGGCCACGTCGCATGTGATAGAGATATTTAAGCGGCTGTCTGTAGATAATCACTGTGTGTTTGGCACGCGTGCCAATCAAGAGCTGTTTGATGCGGTCAAACAAGAGATTCCAGATGCACAGTATAACGCCATGGCGCGGATTATCATCGTGGGTAAGCCGCAAAAGAGCGCTGAAGAGCTCGCACAGCAGGAGAAGTTCGTGCTGGTGATCTCCGCGGGTACAGCGGATATCCCTGTGGCGGAGGAGGCTGCAGTGACCGCTGAGTTACTGGGAAGTCGTGTGGTGCGATGTTTCGATGTCGGCGTGGCGGGTATACACCGGCTGCTTGATCAACGTGATGTGTTGTTCAAGGCGAATGCTATTGTGACGGTGGCCGGCATGGAAGGTGCGCTGGCAAGCGTGGTGGGCGGACTTGTCAATCGTCCTGTGGTGGCTGTTCCAACTAGTGTGGGTTATGGCGCCAACTTTGGCGGGCTGGCTGCACTGCTGTCTATGTTAAATTCGTGTGCAGTGGGGGTAAGTGTTGTGAATATCGATAATGGCTTTGGTGCGGGCTACTTAGCGCACATGATCAACCAATGAAAACAGCATATTTTGACTGCTTCGCCGGTATCAGCGGCGACATGACACTTGGCGCTCTTGTGGATGCCGGTGCGGATTTCGATACCCTCAAATCGGAACTGGCGAAACTGGGGCTGGACGGCTATCAGCTGCTGGCTGACCGTGTTGTGAAGCGGGGGATTTCTGCCTGTGATATCACTGTAGATATTCACGACCATCATCATCACCACCACGATGATGATGATGATCATGGTCATCACACCCATCACCATCATGGCCGCTCCTATTCCGACATCAAGCAGATGATAGAAAGCAGCGCTCTGTCGGATAACGTGAAGGGTAATGCTATAGCCATCTTCACCAAACTTGGACTTGCTGAGGCAAAGATTCACGGTTGTGATATCGAAGAGATCCACTTCCATGAGGTTGGGGCAGTAGACTCCATCGTCGATGTGGTTGGCAGCTGCATATGTCTGGAGTTGCTGGGCATTGAGCAGGTTGCTGCAAGTCCAATACCGACATTTACGGGCACAACACAGATGGCGCATGGGCAGTTTCCGCTGCCGGCTCCCGCGACGACCGAAATCCTCAAGGGGATTCCGTGGAGGACGCTTGGGGTAGAGGGTGAGATTGTCACGCCGACAGGCGCGGCGATACTGGCGACGCTCTCGCAGCAGTTCGGCGCGATGCCGCCTATGGCTATCAACGCAACTGGATATGGCAGCGGTAAGAAGGACTTCGGCGTGCCGAACGTGCTGCGTGTGTTTATCGGCGACACCGAAGCGGCAGAACTTCAAGAGACACAGTCTCAAGAGGCACAGCCTCAGGATAATGTGTGTATCATCGAAGCTAACATCGATGACCTCAACCCGCAGGTGTATGATTCCGTAATGGAACATCTGTTTGCTGAAGGCGCGCTGGATGTTTATATGACGGCGATTCATATGAAGAAGAACCGGCCGGGCACCCTGCTCAGCGTAGTTTGCCGTCCATCCGACGTTTCGAAGATGGGCGATATACTATTTACGGAGACATCAACCATCGGAGTAAGGATAGACAACCGCAGCAGATTCTGCCTGTCACGCGAGATCGTTACTGTTCACACCGAATACGGGGATATTCAAGTTAAACTTGCTCGGAAATCGGGTAAGATAGTGAATGTTCAACCCGAATATGAAGACTGTAAGCGTGCGGCGTTAGAACATGGTGTGCCGGTTAAAACCGTGCAAGCACTGGTTGCAGCGGCCTATTACCAGAAGAGCTGAACCATTTTACAGGACACTCCGACAGGTTGAGCGAGTATCCACTCATCTGAAGGAGCTGTCCTGTTATGTTGTTTGTATACCTGCTGTTTATATGTGCTGCCATAATCTCCTTAACACCCTCCAAAGCCACTGCTTCTGTGATCGGTGATCCCGCGGATTCCGAGTGCTGTGTCAGCGATGTGCTTCATCGGTTTGTTGAATCGAACGCACTGTCTGGTGCCGTCGTGCTGGTGGCTAATCATCAGGATGTGCTCGCTGTTGAGTGCGCAGGATATTCCAACCTAGAGATCAAGAGGCTGATGCAGCCCGACGACCTATTTTGGATAGCGAGTATGACCAAGGCGATGACGGTGTGCTGTGTGTTGATGCTCGCCGAAGAGGGCAAGCTGAGCATCGATGACCCTGTCTGCAAGTATATCCCTGAGTTCAACGATCAAATGGTGCTTGTGGAAGCCGATGAGAATCACAACCTGCTGCGCAAACCCAAGAACCCGGTAACCATCAAGCAGCTTCTTAACCATACATCTGGTGTGCTGGGTTCTTATCCCTATTCATCAGTGCTGGATGTCCCCTCGTTGGAGGAACGTGTTCTGGGAGCGGCATTAACGCCACTGGCGTTTGAGCCGGGCTCGTGCTTTTCATACGGCAATGGTGGTTACGAAACCGCGGGGCGTATCATCGAGCTTGTGAGTGGGGTGGGCTATTGGGAGTTCATCAAGACACGGCTGCTTCAGCCGCTGGGTATGGGTGATACCGACTTTGCGGTTGCCGAAGCCGATATGGAGCGGCTGGCGGAGAGCTATCTTGTTGACGATACCGATGCTCTAGTCTCTACATCATGCTTGCTTTCATACCCATTAACAAACCGTGACCGCTGTGCGAACCCGGCAGGCGGATTGTTCTCTACAGCACGCGATGTGTGCCGATTCTGTCAGATGGTCATGAATGGGGGCGAACTCGACGGTCGGCGGTATCTCTCACCTCAATCAGTGGGTTTGATGACCACCACCACAACCGGCACGCTGTTAAACGGCGGGGAATCCGAAAGAGGATACGGGCTGGGCTGGAACACCACTCAATATTATGATGAAACACATATACTCAGTGTGAAGCCATATATGCACAGCGGCGCATTCCGCACAGATATGTGTATCGATCCTGAGCACAACCTGCTAATGGTAACCATGATTCAACGTGAGAATTGCTATGACGAACACATATTTCATGACCCTCTTTGGGATGCTGCTCTGAAGTCGTACGGGTCTGCAGAAGCGTAAAACAGGCATTAGCTGGCGTATAACGAGGGATATCGGCGAGTTGTATCGTAATATAGCTCACATGGCTATGCACTATAAGGAGACTTACAGATGATATCTACATATTTACCCGTGGTGATATCCTGCGTGCTGATAGGCGCGGTATCACTAGCTCGTGCAGCCGAGCCCACCGCCGAGAAGTACCAACCTGGAACCATTGCACATGCGCTGCAGCCATTTGTTGATGGCAACCAAATATCCGGCGGCGTGATGTTGGTCGCCGATAAAAATAAAGTGCTGGTGACTGAATGCGTGGGTTACTCGGACCGCGACAACAAAGTGCCGATGAAACCCAACGACGTGTTTTTCATCGCCAGTATGACCAAAGCGATGACCAGCACATGCATCATGATGCTTGTTGACGAGGGAAAGCTGAGCTTAGAAGATCCGGTGGAGAAGTATATCCCGGAATACCATGGTCAGATGGTTGTGGTGGAATCCGATGAGAACCATAAACTTCTGCGTAAACCGAAAGCTCCGGTAACCATCAAGCAGCTGCTAACGCACACCAGCGGCGTGCTGGGTGGTAACCCTTACCTTAAGTCACTTGATGATAAATCCTTGAAAGAGCGCATTGTGGCGAATGCCCTTACGCCTTTGATGTTTGAGCCAGGCACGCAGTTTTCCTACGGTAACGGCGGATATGAAACCGCTGGCAGGATCATCGAAATTGTGACTGGTGAGAGCTATTGGCAGTTTATGCTTGATCGGCTGATTAAGCCATTGGGTATGAAGGATACCGACTTTGTGCTGAAGAAAAGCCAGCTGCCTCGGTTTGTTAAGTTGTATACCCCTGACGAAAAGTTTACGAAGATGGACTACACGCCCATGGCGGCGGTGATGCCGTTAACAAGCCGCAATCGCTGCGCTAACCCGGCGGGCGGCCTGTATTCCACTGCACAAGACATCGCCCGCTATTGCCAGATGCTCCTAAATGGCGGTCAGTTGGATGGCAGGCGATATCTGTCGGAGAAGTCAGTCGGTATCATGACGACCACTCAAACAGGCACCATTATGAACGGGGGAGAATCGGAAGTCGGGTATGGTCTTGGCTGGAATACTTCTCAGTATTTCTCGGCCGAACATCCGTTGTCTAAAACACTCTATTCACACAGTGGAGCTTTCCGCACAGATATGTGTGTTGATCCTGAGCATGGGCTAGTGATGGTGTTCATGACTCAACGCGGCAACTTGACCGACAGCAGTGCCTTCACCAGGCCGTTTTGGGCGATCGCACAGAAGTATTTCGGAAGCAAGTAGAAGTGTTACCACCCCACTCAGGCGGCCAGGTGACCGCCTGAGGGAAGGGGATATGAGATGCTAAGCCTCGCAGTTGATGCCGTCAAGCTCGCCTGTGGCTATCAGTTTTTGATACCAGTATGCACTCTTCTTCCAGGTGCGCTTTTGAGTCTGGAAGTCTACATTCATGAGGCCGAATTTAGACGTAAATCCGGCACCCCACTCAAAGTTATCCAGCAGAGACCACACGATGTAGCCGCGCACATCGGCACCTTCGGTCATCGCCTTGTACAACCAGCTTAAGAAGCCCTGAAGGTAAGCGATGCGTTCCTCATCAGCTAGGACACCATCTTCACCTACCGGTACCTGACCATCGGGCATACCATTTTCGGTAATCACGATGGGGATATCTAGCTTATACTCTTTCCGCAGCAGCGTAATGGCATCGTAGATCGCTTTTGGATAGAGCTCCGAGCCATTGGTGAGGAAGTCATGCCCTTCGCGCTTTTTACGGTCGGAGATCGCCGCATTTTGATCGGCTGTATCAATCACGCGGTTATACACATTCAGCCCAAAGAAGTCCATCTTCTCGCTGATGATCTTCATATCGCCTGGCTCCATATATGGAGTGGTGCGTTGTTCCTCCATCTGCCGCTTGAGGTAGTCCGTATAATCGCCTGCCAGCATGGGGTTGACGAACTGACGGAATGAGTTTTCGTCACCGTATTCCGCAAGTTTGCGGTCTTCTTCGCAGTCGCGCAGCGCGTGATGCTTCCAGATATCTATCACGCACCCAATCTGAGCATCGTCGGGGCCGAACTCGCGGAACGCCTGAATGGCTTTTCCGTGAGCCAGCAGGCAGTTATGCATCGCTTGCTTACCCGCTTTTTCGCTGCCAAGTCCTGGCGGAAGTCCAGGATGGGCGTGCCCAAGGTATATCGCAATTGGCTCGTTAAGCGGGGACCATATGCGCGCCCAATCGCCTAAGGCTTCATAACAGACCTTCGCGTAGTCGGCGAACCAATCGGCGATGTCGCGATTCAACCACCCGCCGCGTGCATATAGCGCAAGCGGCAGATCCCAGTGGTGCAGAGTAACGACAGGCTCGATCCCAGCTTCACGCAGGCCTGAACAGAGAGCTTTGTAGAAATCCAACCCCTTCTGGTTCACTTTGCCTGTGCCATCGGGCAGCACACGTGACCATGCGATGGAGAACCGGTAGCACTTCAGCCCCAGTCTTTTCATCTCTTCAATATCTTGTTTGAACAGATGGTAATGGTCGCATGCAACATCACCTGTAGCGCCTTCAGCGATACGTCCATGTTCGTGTGCGAAAACATCCCAGATCGTTGGCCCGCGTCCATCATCGTGAACAGCGCCTTCAACCTGGTATGCGCTTGTGGCTACACCCCACAGGAAATCTTTAGGGAAGATAAGCTTGGGCATATACCCCTCCTAGATCGTTCTTTACACGCATATTGTAACTGGCTGTGTCGAGAAACCCCATATTTGTGACATGAAGTTTATCATTGGCTCATATATTTAGAAGTCTACGATGCGTGGATTGTTTACAGTGACGATTATCGGTATAAAGGCTATGTGGCTGACCCATATGGTGCGAAGCAAATATGCAATATGGGGTACGGAAGCCACGATAAGGAGGATAACTTAATGGACTGTGCCAAAATTGGCCAGTTGATCTCAAGGCTGCGAAAAGAAAAAGGGCTAACCCAGCAAAACATCGCCATGGCGTTGGGGATACAGAACAAAACAGTCTCAAAATGGGAATGCGGACTAGGCTGCCCCGATATCAACTACTGGAGTGAGCTTTCGGTGATCCTCGGTGTTGATGTTGCCCAGCTAATGGAGGGCGAAATCACAACAAACCGACCCGATACGGGTAACATCAGCCGGATCAGGTTCTATGTATGCCCGTCGTGCTTCAATGTGCTGACCAGCACCGGAGCGGCATCCATATTTTGCTGTGGACGTAAGCTGGAACAACTCAAAGCTGACAGGGCAAACAGTGAGCTTGCCGTTAAAGCGAGTTTGGTGGACATCGATACTTTCGTGACGGTTGACCACCCAATGCACAAAGATCACTACATCCTATTCGGAGCTTATGTTAGCTACGATAAGGTGTTCTTAACCAGGATGTATCCAGAGCAGAATGCGGAGTTGACCATACCCCATATGCCGCAAGGAAAGCTGTATCTGTATTGCACGCAGCATGGGCTGACTGTTCATGACATCCGTGTGCAATGATGCGGAAAACAAAAGCTCCGTCTTTATCGTGTTAAAGACGGAGCTTGATAGGCTGCTACACGGTGAAGCGGAGACTGATTGCTTCGTTGGGCTTGAGTGTTAAGGTGATGCTGCGGTTCTTAACCGCCACCTGCCATGTCGCCGTGTCTCCTGCCGGATACATACGCCGCACAGTGGCGCTTTTAGCAAGTCGGTATTCCTTCGGCAGCTTCCATGTACGTTCATCGCCCTCTTTGCTGTAGGCCATCATGGTTAGCTCGTGTTTATCGGGCTGGTTCATCCATGGAGAAGGTACCAGAATATTCGTGCCGTCGCAGTATGTCACGTCATCATGTTTGATGACCAAGTGAGCTGTGCGGTTGTCCACTGTGCTTACAGTGCCGTTTTCCCAGTAGACTTTGTAACTATCCGCGTTGACTTCATGCCTAATCGGCTTTGAGTGGTTGAGGCATAGCCACATCAGCGTTTTATTGAAGAACTCTTCAGCAAAGAAGGGGACTGCATTTGCACTGAGGTCATTATCAACCGAGTGCCCCCAAGCGGCTTCATACAGACATCCACCCTGTGGACGGTTTGGCTGTGGGAAGGTAGGCGTCTTTGGCCCTCCGAAACGGGCGTTCCACATAGAACCGCCTCCGCATACCACGGTTGGTGGGTACATTAACCGGTCGCGTTCTTCCAGGTTGAAGTGAAATGCCATGGGGGTTAGCCCCGCAAGCTCGGGTTGAAAATCTTCAGTGGTGACGTCCACGCCTTTGGATATCCAATAACGGCACCAGTCAGCCATCGCTTTATACTCGTCTTCGCGGCTGATGTTGTATTTGGGGTTAGGCACAGGCAGAAATGCGTCCAGGTGTATGGTTCCTGCTTCGGCTATCGGCAGATATTTTAGCAGCTGATCGATACGCCTCTGCGTTAATCCCGCCTTCCACTCTCGCACTTTGGACACATAGTAGCATTGCTCGCCATCCCAGATACCGCCCTTCAGCAGACTGCCATCTTCGTTGCGGACGATGAGATCCTTGTCGATATATTCCTGCCATAGAGGGCTGTTTTCGTAGGCATCCGACATGTTGATGTGATAGCTAATCACCGTGTTGTATTTCCGTGCCTGCTGCATGATCCAAATGAGGCTGGCGCGTGCATCGGCATCTCCGTCACGCTTGAGCTTGCGGTTGGCTTCGAAAAAGGCAGGATACTTGGAGTCGTGTCCCTCATACTGCCACCCAACGAGATACACAATCTGTTTGATTCCACCGGTTATCTGCCACAACTGGCGAATACTATCGAGCGTTTGATCGAGTGTGAGGTGAACACCGCCTGACTTAGATGCCAGGAAGGCCTTATACGTCATGCAGGTATGGTAAGCATGTTTTGGCTGCATTGAATATCTCCATTACCGTGGTTTACCCAATAGTTCGGCTGCACGACGCAATTATCCTTCTGCCGGGATGGTGTTGTTGTTTATCCGATGGTGACAACCGCAGGATATATCATTAACGGCCGGCGTCGCTTCACTCCGGCCGGCGCATGAATGCTATTTTGCCGCTGGCTCTCTATCTTGTTGACAACACAGTGCAAAGGTTGACATCATGATGTATAATCTACCTATCGTTATGCCGATCGTTATGCCGAAACCAAAGGAGAGTGTCGGATGTCAGTTAATAATGATCAGTCATTTGGCAGTCAAAAGCAGCCAGATCGACTATGCAGAATGGCTCTAGTATTGGGTATCTGTTCCCTAATATTGCCGATTGGGATCATATCCCTGATAATCAGCATTATCGCTTTAGTAAAAGTTGATAGCAGCGCGTTTCCGAAATCCAAGCGCATTGCCAGCATTGGGTTGATAACGTCGCTTATAGGCTTCGTAACAGCTTGGTTTTTATTAGCTAGAGGCGTTGATATGTATCGCGAGTATTGCTATACGAAACAAATGGCTCCGTCAAATTGCTTGTCAAATGCGAAACAAATTGCATTAGGTATGAGAATGTATGCTGACGACAATGATGATAAGTTCCCGTTAAAAGAGAATTGGCAAAGTGCA
>CAZFLA010000100.1:2625-13134 GCA_964519405.1 uncultured bacterium | reverse complement strand
GCGGTCGCCAAAGCATGGAGCGCAGATCCGACCAAGCCTGATTGGAAGGATGCTGTATGGCAGCACCTTACAACAGTCATCCAGCACTCTGGCGACTTTGACACAAAACGAAATGTCAAGCCTGAGCTGTGGTATCTCGATCAATATAACATGTCGGGCAGTCAGATGGTGCTTGACTGGCAGCTCTTTAGGAACGATCTGTATACACACAAGATCAGCATCCTCGCTAACGCATTGCGCAAAGCCGATCCGAACCATATGCTTACCCTCGACTTCACCCTATACTCGTTCCCGCTCGTTCGCAATCCTGCGGCTCCTGGTTGGGGTGGAATATACGGATACAGCGGGAATGACATCCCTGCGCTCAGTAAGCTAGTGGATTTCTTTGGAGTTCACGCCTACCCGTTCTATGTACCGCCATTCAGCACAGAATGGGCAGAGCAACTCACCCGAAATGATACGATATTCCAACGAGAGCTCCGATTCCTAGAAACATATATCCGGTATTTCAAAGTGAACAGCGGAAAACCCATCGTATTATCAGAAAATGGTTGGCATGGCGGTGAGGGTGACTGGCAGCATAATACCGAACAAGACCAAGCGCGTTGGAATACCGCCCTCATCGCCGAAACGCAAGATTGTGCTGTGGGATGGCTAAACTGGACGCTGCGCGATATACCGACCCATGACCAAGCCATCACGGCCCATAGCGGATTAGTGAGAGCTGCGATCGCCGTGAAACCCGACACAAACAACCAGAACCCATTAAGTGACTATTTGTATGCTGGTGATCTTCCCATAAACCAACAGGGCACTGTCAAGCTCTGGGGTGAGGCATTCGGTAAGATCGTGAGTGAGGCGTATCGCAAACCGGCTCAAAAATTCGTGAAAGGCAAGCGGTTCATCGTCAGCAAATCGCAAGCATATACCGGAACTTCAAGGGAAGTCGATGCCCTTCTCATGCAATGCTTGAAAAACGAACGCTGCGATGTCGTGGTAAAATAGTGTCGATTTTCAGTTGATAACAACCCGGTAATATTACGGGATTCGTCGTCAGCGACAATGAAGCAGGAACCGCCTATTTCGGTAATGTGTCTAATAAGCGACAGTAAAAACTGTGACACGCGAAATCATCTGGGGGTAATATCAATGACCAAACATCTGTTGGCCTTTTTCGCTCTCTTACTGCTTGCGGCATCTGTATACGCCGATAACATCGATGGTGTTATCTTAGCAAAACTGCGTGTATCAGCTAGCCCAAACATGATCTTTTCTACCATCCCAACAAGGGGTGGTGACCTGCTGAACCCAGCATATCGTTCCCTCAAGTTCAACAACTGGTATCTCATCAAGGTGCCGATTGGACGTGAGGATTCATGCATTGCCACACTTAAAAAACAATCTGGCGTATTGCTTGCCGAAAGATCTCACACCGTTAAGGCACTGAGCGTAACTCCCAATGATCCTGATATTTCCGCGAAATTCACTAGTGAAGACTTTCCTGAGATAGACTATCCGAAGCAATGGAGTCTAGACACAGTACAAGCCAAAGCGGGTTGGGATATTTTCCCCAATGCGCTCTACACTGCTGCCACACGTCCCCAAAACGCCATGCATGTGGCAGTCATAGACACCGGCATCGACGAGCAGCATGAGGACTTCATCAACGCCGGCGGATCATCCAGCAATGTGCTGCAAGGCGGACAGATCGATTATGCTAAAGGCTGCAGTATATTGGATGGTGTTTATAAATACGGGCCAAGCGGCTTCCACGACGATCAAGGTCACGGCACCCACGTCTCCGGGATCATCGCTGCTGCAGCTAACAACGGCAAGGGGATTGCTGGCATCGCCTATCAGTCAATCATCGTGCCTATCAAGGTGCTCACGGCATCTGGTTCCGGTAATGACAGCGATGTCGCTATCGCGTTAAAATACGCAGCTGATCAAGGCATTCCAGTATTGAACCTAAGTTTAGGTGGATTAGAATACGGCAGCCTATTGATGGAAGCGGTCAACTACGCATTTTATAAGGGTTCCATCATACTCTGTGCCGGCAACGAAAGCGGCGGCGGCGGCGGCAACCTCGGCAACATTTACCCAGGATCATGCAGTAAAGTGTTGGCAGTCAGCGCCACTGGTATAGACGACGATTTCGCTGACCTTTATGCGGGTTTCGGTATGTATGTCGGTATCAGCGCCCCTAGCGGAAACTACAAGAATATTCCGATTGACATTGATGGTGATGGCGAACCGGATATAGAATTACCCTGGATCATGGAGATATGGAGCACCATCCCTGCGGGGATACCTTTCACCGAACCAAACACCCAGGAACAGAATTATGACTATGGATGGGCATTGGGAACATCCATGGCCACGCCGCATGTGTCTGCTTTAGCATCACTATACGCCGATTACAACGGGCTGAGCCAGTCTACACATGATGCTAACCTCCGCATTTTCCAGGCAATACAGCGCGGAGCTGATAATACCAACGGACTTGCTAACGGCGGACATGATTATTACTTTGGGTATGGCCGCATCAATGTCGCGGCGACGCTTCAGGATGCAAACCAGCGTGATGCAACCGTAGGCAGCCTCTGCGGCCAGATACTCTACGGTGGAACGCCTGCAAAATCAGCCGATATCTACATCTACCCTATGGGATCATCAACAGAGCTGCGCACAACCGCGCAAGATGATGGCCTTTGGCGCATGCCGAACATCGCCCCTGGACTATACCGTGTGAAAGCACGTTACTTTGGCAGCACCAAGGAGATTCTAAACATCAAAGTGGTCGCAGGTGCCGATACACCTGGAGTAGACTTCTGGTTGGGTGATACATCAATGCAGTCAGATGAAACGCCTGTCGATGAACAATCACTGACCGTGAACGTCAACGGCAGCATGATCAACGCGAGTTGGTGGGCTCGTGACCTGCTCAGCGGCGTTTTTGATTACCAGATATGCTTCGGCAGTACATCAGGCAGCGCGGACATTCAAGCTTGGACGAGTTACGGATGGAAGCAGTCCGATACCATCACTAAGCCCAGCGGCGCCGCATATATGGGTTTACGAGTAGTCAATGGTGCTGGGCTAGTCAGCACACCGGTATGGAAACAGATCGGAAATTCAGGATCCACCCAAGGCACTGTGACATGCAAAGTTGCCATCACCTCGTTCAACGGCGACTACTCGAAGCTGTCTTTAGCCATCACCGCCACGCGAACCGGTGAAACACAAAACGCCACCGCCACCATGGCCAGCGATGGCACGGCGAGTTTCACCTTGCCAACAGGCACATGGTCGATTAAGATGAAGCCGACGCATGCCCTATCCAAAACAAGTTCAAGCATCACAGTCGGATCTTCGACTACCAATCTAGGCAGCATCACTTTCACAAACGGAGATGTTGACGGCGACAATGCCAACAATCTGTTTGACTACGTGAAACTTGATGAAAACTTCGATAAGGAGTACATCATGGGCGACCTAGACGGCAGCGGAAGAGTGAACCTGTTCGACTATGTCATTATCGACGCCAACTTCGGAAAACAAGGTCAGTAAGCACCATCCTACTTGGGGGTATGGCACGGCGCCATACCCCTTATTTTTTGCTGTTCAATACCTGTTATGATAGCCGTTACTGTCAGGCAGCCATATCGGCTTATGCCGCAGCTTAGTGTTATTTTAGGTGACGAAACGTCTGATCGTTCGGTGTCATTTTAGGTGACGCATTGCGCCAGTTTGACAGCATCATGCTGCGCCAGATATAATACGTTGAGAGGGCTACTCGCCCGACCCCTTAATATGGAGGTCGCAATGGGAGAATCCCAGAAATCCATCATCGTTATCGGTTCCGGTCCAATCCGAATTGGGCAAGGAATCGAGTTTGACTACTGCACCGTTCACTGCGTTTGGGCTATTCAAGAGGCCGGTTATAAGGCCATTGTTATCAACAATAACCCCGAAACTGTTTCTACTGACTTCGATACCTCGGACACGTTGTATTTTGATCCGCTCACCATTGAAGATGTGCTAAACATCATTGAGCAGGAAAATGCCGAAGGTGTCATGGTTCAGTTCGGTGGACAAACCGCTATTAACCTTGCTGCTCAGCTGCACGCAGCAGGGATCAAGATATTCGGCACACCATCTAGTGCCATTGATGACGCAGAAGACCGCGATCTATTTGAAAAAATCCTGAGTGAGCTTAATGTACCTAAGCCACCAGGACGAGCTGTCATATCTGCTGAACAAGCCGTCGTGGTCGCTTCCGAGATTGGTTATCCTGTGCTCGTTCGCCCATCATTTGTTTTGGGAGGACGCGCTATGGAGATCATATACAACGAAGAAGAGCTTCAGCACTACATGCGGTATGTTGTTGAGGTCAGCCCCAAGGCTCCCATTCTGGTTGACAAGTATGTCACCGGCGGCGAGTCTGAAGTTGACGTCATCTGCGACGGCGAAGTGTGTTTGCTTCCTGGTATCATGGAGCATATCGAGCGCGCAGGCGTTCACTCTGGCGACAGTATGGCGGTTTATCCACCACAAACCATGTCGCAAAACCTGCAGAACCAAATTGTGGACATTGCCACGCGCATGTCACTACGGTTGGGTATACGCGGCATTATGAACATCCAGTTCGTCACTGCCGATGATACCGCCTATGTGCTGGAGGCCAACCCACGTGCAAGCCGCACTGTGCCATACCTCAGCAAGATCACTGGTGTGCCCATGGTGAAGCTGGCGACGCAAGCCGCATTAGGCGTTAAGCTGCGCGACTGCGGTTACGAAGGCGGTTTGGTGAAGACCACCCCATTGATCGCCGTAAAAGCGCCAGTCTTTTCGTTCTTAAAACTGACGAAAGTCGACCCCATCCTTGGCCCAGAGATGAAGTCAACGGGCGAGATTATGGGCATCGATACCGACTTTGGCCGCGCGTTATACAAAGCCATGGTCGCAGCAGGCATTAACTGCCCCTCCAAGGGCAGTGTGTTGGTAACGGTAGCCGACAGCGACAAGGAAGAAGCACTGGAGATAGTTCAAGGCTTCGTCAAACGCGGTTTCAAGATATACGCAACTGGCGGAACATGGACTTATCTGGCCGATCATGGTGTTGAAGCCACCCGAGTGGCAAAACTCCATGAAGGTTCGCCAAACCCTGTGGAGCTCATCGAATCTAAACAGGTCGATCTGCTGATTAACACCTTAACCCGTAATCGGCAAATCGAGCTGGAAGCACGGCAAATTCGCCGCGCGAGTATCGAGATGGGTATCCCCTGCTTAACCAGTTTGGACACAGCCAGAGCTCTGTTAACAGGGCTTGAAGCATTCGATTCCGACCAGGAAATCGGAGTTCATACTGTTGAGGAGTATGTCAAAGGGGTATAGCCATGACCCAGATATCTTGTGCCGCAGTGGAAACACTGCGGCTTTTTTGTTAACTATGTGCTATGAAAGTGAAGGTAACCGTAATATGGTCTCTATTCACGACGAATCACCAGATGACATAAAGGGTATCCATTCACTGCTGCTCGCAGCATTTGCTAATCACCCCATCAGCAACCATACGGAGCAGCTGCTTGTCGATGAGCTGCGCCGAACCGGCACGCTTGTGAACTCCATTGTGGCCAAAGATGGTTCTCTGGTAGTGGGTCACATTGCATTTTCCAAAGTGCTGATTGATGGCAAAGAGTGCGGCTGGTATTGTCTTGCTCCCCTCGCGGTATTGCCGGATTACCAGCGCCAAGGTATTGGTATTCGGCTCATGGAAGCCGGACTAAACAGCCTTCAGGCAATCGGTGCGAAGGGGTGTGTGCTGGCTGGTGATATCCGCTATTATTGCCGATTTGGTTTTACAGCAGATAACCGACTGACAGCGGAAGGCATTCCGCCTGAGGCGTTTTTGATCAAGCCGTTATGTTCAGATATTCCTACCGGTAAGGTGGAGTTCGCCAAGGCATTCGAGGTGTGTATGTAAGCGCGATCGTCTTGCATAAATAAATGAATCGTCTGTTATACTCCATACTCTTTGTGCTGCCAACCGCGGTATAAAGAGTGTTCTTCATGCCGCTAAGTCACGAGAATACTATTTAGCATATAAAATCACATCTATGGCCGCACAGAAATAACATATTGCGAGCTCATAATACTACATATGTACCACTGTCTCGGTCCAAAATAAAAGTGTTCACATAGTCATCGCGATTGCGAAATGAACACTATTATGGAGGGCACTATGGAACGGAGTTATTACATCGATATCGCAAAAAAAGGCCTCAAGATGCCCATCGGGGCAGACCTGGTCTTACACGAATACGCTGACGCCGAAGCCATATTGCTTGATGGCCTTCGTTTAGGTAAGGTACTAGAGGAAACCGCTCATCGCTTCAAATCACCATGGGCTGTTCCGCATATGGACCTTGAGCTTGAGAAGAAGGCGCTTTTAGGTCTCATCGGCATCGCACCCGAGGAGATGGCAAAGTATCATTTCGAGGAAGCCCCATCTGCGGAGATCATCGAAAAAGTCAGTTCTCACTTGACATCGTCTCTCGATCCTCACATGGACGCACAAAATGAAGCTATTCGTTATATCGCTCAAAACACGGATTTATTACCGATAGGCATGTCCATCGGCCCATTCTCACTCATGACCAAGTTAGTGGCAGACCCTATCACCCCTGTGTGTATGGCAGGAACAGGTGTCACCGCTGAGGATGATGATGAAGTCAAGCTGGTAGAAGATGTCCTAAATCTAGGCTTGAAAATCATACTGCATAACATCCGCATGCAGATAGATGCAGGCGCTAAGGCGATCTTCGTGGCAGAACCTGCAGCCAACAAAGTGTATTTTTCGCCTAACCAGATCGAACGCGGATCCGATATCTTCATCCGTTATGCTGTCGATCTCAACCGGCAGATTAAAAATCTGCTTAATGAGAATGGCGTAGACCTCATCTTCCACTGTTGCGGAGAGCTTACCGACTACATGGTCAGCCAGTTTGCTTCGCTTGATGCAGCCATCATCAGCCTGGGCAGTTCACGCAACCTTTGGGAAGATGCCGCGATCATCCCCAAAACAACGGTTATCTTCGGCAACCTGCCTTCTAAGCGCTTCTATTCCGATTCGCTGTTCTCACTGGACCAGGTTGAAGAGCAGGGTCTGGAACTGATTAAGAAGATGGAATTGACAGGCCACCCGTTCATCCTGGGCAGTGAGTGCGATGTGCTCAGCGTACCAGGATGCCACGAAACCATCATGAAGAAGGCCGATGCCATCGTGAACATCACCAGCTGCGGATGCGGATGCAGCTGCGGGCACTAAGCTAGTATCTGCACTTCTGCATTATACTGACTGCTGCAAGCGGCCATGGCAAGCTATCATCATGCCATGGCCGCTTGTGTTATATGTCTCTAGAGCTTAATCACCAAGCGGGCGATTTCACCGCGCTGCAGCACTAGGTTGATATCTCTGCTTGTGACCATCTGCTGTTTGCTGCGATCCCATTGGGTTTCATTTATCGCTAACGACCGCGGCACCAAATGAGTGATTTCGACATGCATATCGTCGCTAAACTGGTTAGCAACCGAGAACTTCAGATGCTTTGGCTCGGTGATGCCATTGACAGCTGTCACCACGATCTGTTTTCCATCTGCAGAGAGCGAGGCGCACACTTCAGCCTCGGTGCAGCTCACATCTATGCGACGGTTGCCTTGATGCGCCGCAAATAGCTCGAACACATACCCGCCTGTGTCGAACTCGGCGCTTAAGGGTTCTGCTTTGATGGCCCCTTCATTGACCGGCATGAAGTAACAGCCCATTTCGATACCCAAAGATTCGGAGTATCGGCATAGCGTGCTTAGGATACCAGCCACATATAAGCCGCCGGCTACCGTGCCCGTCCGACCCCACATCATGTTCCATTCATCATACACAATGCTGCGAGTAAGCCCTGGCGACTGTTCATCCAACAGTTGCCTCGCGAGTTTCAGGGTGTCCACAACCCATGTCGAGGGTGTCTTAACAACCGCTTCGTAGTCAGCGGAAGTTTCCAGCTTCATCTGATCTAGTATGTATTGGTGGACCGAAATGCCGTGTATATACTGCTTCGTAGACTGCACAGCAGGTGTATTCCACAACGGCCACGCCTTGCCTTCGGAAAACTGGGTACAGGTGATGAGCTTCAACTCGTTGTCAACTTGCAGCATGGCTTCACAGAACAGTCGGCTTTGCTCCGCATGCACATCGGCATTCGTCAAATTGCCGCGTCCAAACGCGTATATCTCATTACCGATGAACCACCACTGCACACGGTATGGCTTTGCGTGGCCACGTTCGATGCGCACCTTACCCCACTTCGTCGTCTGGTCACCGTTACAGTATTCCACCCACGCAGCCGCGTCATCGGGAAGCTTCTCGCTCATGCGGGTTGATATCGCCGGTTCAGCGTTAAGCTCACGACACAGCGCCATGAACTCATCGATGCCTATCTCATGGTTATCATAATCATCGGTATCGGTCAGCAAAAACCACAAGCCTGTAGGGCCAACCGGTGGGCGCTGATCTACTGGCAGCAAACCGTCCTGCCAGTTGTAATACTCTTCATAACAGCCACCTGGAAAGCGCAGACATCCCGGCTTAAGCTTCTTCAATAGCTTGATGACATCGCGGCGCATCCCGTGGAAGTTGTCAGAGGGCAGCAAGGAGACACAGCCAATCCAAAACTTGCCCGTCTGAGCGCTGGTCACCTTGAGAGTGCAGTTGGTGTGCTGCTCATGTGGCACGAATGAGGCCGTCAGTATCTGCCAGTCGCCTCTTTTGCACTTCAGGCTTTCGTGATATACCCCATGCCCTGCATCATCGATAATCTCGATTGTCAGAAGGCGGTCGATTTCTGTGCGAACGCACAGACGAAGATCGTATTTGGTGTCAGCCGCGAATGCGAGCTGCGGCTGCGATTGTTGGATACCCACCACTTGGTTGTCTTCAACGGCAGTCACACAGACGCATTGTTTACCCGCGTATCCAAATGATGTCAACGCTCCACCTCTTCGGCAGGTTGTTTTCTGCGGCTGCGAACTTACGGTTGGCAACCATCTGCGCACTGAGCCCGCTCCATATACCGCGGCGTGTCACCTCGATGTTGTGTCCAAATAACAATGGAGACAGCACCTTACCAACTTGCTTCGTATCAATGTTTACCATTATCGATGCCTGATCCAATGAATTACCCCTGCCCTTTCCGGAACCTTCTTTAGTCATACTTTCTGATCGTGCCGATAATCCGGCACCCAGTGCTGCCGCACATGATGTTATAAACGCCCGTCGATTCACAATTCTATACCCCAGTGAGGATCTTCTTGGTTATGGTTTCGAGTGTTGCTGGAGCTATCGTTGGTAGGTTCATGGTAAGTCAAGTAATATCCTGCATTCAGCGATGTTTGAAATACTAGCTTATCCCATATATGCAAAAACCCTCCGGCATATACGCCGGAGGGTAGGATTTCTTCGTTCAGATGGTTATTTTGCTCGGAAGACTGCGATTTCTGCGAGACCAGTATGTTGAGTTTCGGAACTGACAGATTTCACTGTGAACCTCACCCATTTTACGGATTTTGCTGGGAAATCGACTGTTATCCCCTTGCTGTCGTTGGGTAATTCGCCAACATCCATGCTTGATCCATCACTGAAAGTTAATACTCCCGACAGTATATGGTCGGTGGTGTTTGGCCGATCAAAAAGCCACACACGGTCGATTTTCTGTTCAGCATCCCAGTTGAGCTCTGCCCACGCGCCAACTTTATCGTCACCAGCACACCATTCGGACTGCTGTGCACCAGGATATCCATCAACGAGACCGTCATTAATACCAGCACTGTTAGTGCCCGCTTGAACGGAGCTCACGCTCACCTTCGCGTTGACAGCCACGTTGTTTTTGCTTCGCTTTAGATCCCATGATGCAGATGGACATTGCAGCACAACACTCTGCCCCATCAAGTTCATCTTGGCTTCTATGGTAAAGCCTGAGCTTGGCGATGTTGGTTCCAGCTCAGTTGATAACTCTGGGCATGATTGAATATCGTGCATGGGTATTGTGGCCGTTGCCAACGAGTTGCCAGAAGCAGCGCCATTATCGATGAGCGACCATTCAACTGATTTTGTTCCAACTAACTCCTTGGGAACATACAGATATGCTGTTGGATTCTGCGGATACATGTATGGTTTGGTGTTGCGGGTAATTATACCTATTCCGCAGCTTTCCAGCAGCAACTGACGCGCTTGCGGATCAGTGACTTCAGGTAAAGCTGATTGCAGTAATGCTTCCATGGAAGGTTGGTTAGCATATGCCGTATCGAGACCAGCACGCCGAACGATGTTAGCCACCTTAAGTTTGCTAAAGTCTACTAAATCAGCATTGAGAGTCACCACACATCGTTGGCCAATCGACCGAGCAGGTATCGTCACACGGTTGATGTTTTTCGCAGCATCATACTCGGCTTTAA
>CAZFLA010000100.1:0-2615 GCA_964519405.1 uncultured bacterium | reverse complement strand
GGTTTTGTGCATGGGAATTCGATGACCAGTGAGCGTTTCGCAAGTTGGCCTTTATATTTACCCTTAACCGCTGCGATCTCCACACTGCTTGTGACGCCCATGCGTTTGTAGCTGAGCTTGGTCTCAGCATATTCACCGTGCATGTATCCCTGGCTGATACCATCGTCTTCATATAGGTTATAGCTGCCAGTCCTGCCTTGAACACCAGGATAGCAGCGAACCACTAAAGTCGATAAAGGCGATGTCGCCATCCTCGCTTGGTATGGTTGCATGGGGATAGGCACACCGCCGCGTGCATACAGCGGGAACTCATTGATATCAGCCGTAACCATCGCTTGTTGTGAGCCCGTATACTTTTCGCCGGTAAACCAATTATACCATTCGCCGTCTGGGAACCACACAACCTGCTTACCCACACGGTTCGAGCCGACACCTTCACTGGCAACAGGTGCCACTAAAAGCGAATCACCAAATAGATATTGCTGTGGGTTGGTGTATGCTTCGTCAGCCTTTGGATACTCAATGTACATCGGCCGGGTCAGCGGAATCGTCTTAACATTGCTTTGTCTTACGCTGGAGTAGATATACGGGAAGAGTTCCGACCGCAGGTGGAAACTCATCCGCATGGAATCCTCGGCCCATTTTGGGCAGGTCCACGGACGGCGGTCAAGTGTTGCGTTCCGAGTGGAATGCGACCTCTGCGCCGCGCTCATAACACCAAACTGCACCCAACGGGTGTAGAGTTCATCGTTGCGAGTGCCTTGGTGTCCACCGATATCATGCGACCAGTAGAAGCATCCCATGTTCCCAGCAGTTGTGGTAAACGGCACTTCGAAGGCCAGCATCTCCCATTTGATGAACGAGTCACCCGAGAAGTGAATGACGTTGCGGTGGTCTCCCCAACCTGCCCAGCGGCTAAACTGAGCACCGCGCATATCATCTTGTTCGGCATGGTGATAAAAATACTGGTTCAGCCATGTTAGGTTCTGCAGATCAGGTATAGAAAGGGTCATAACATACTGCTGCCAGTCTAACCACCAGAAATCCACACCCTCTTTTTCCAAAGGACTGATGACATCCTTGAACAAGGTATCAATGTATTTTTGATTACCAACATCAAGCTGGATCGTCTTTTTGGTTGCCGGGTCTTCACCCATATCACGCATGAACGTCTCATAGGCATCTTCATGAGGCCCCACTCCATCAGCCGGATGCAGGTTCATTGTCACAGCGATGTCCTGGGTGTGGAACCACTTCAATAGTCCCTCTGCATCAGGGAGCAGTTTCCTATTCCAGCTCCAGCCAGTCCATCCATCGCGATGCCAGTCCATATCCATAACCATGACATCGAGCGGGAAGTCATGCGACTTGAACTCGCCGACGATATTTCGGTAGTCCTCAGAGGTATATGGCCAGTATCGTGAGTACCACACACCAAGCTGATACCGTCGAGGCATCGGAACGGCTCCGCCAATGGCAGTCAGCGACCGTAACGCAGCCTGATAGTCCTTACCATAACCAAAGAGATACCAGTCGGTGCCGGCATTTTTGGGTTTGCTTTGAACCCAACCGTTAACCATAAGGTGGTCAGCGCTGTTGTCTAACAAATACCATCCGTTGGTAGACAAAACACCGTCATCAAGCGGGAATGGCCCTGATATTCCATCCAGTGTCCTTGATGTACCACCAAGGTTGCCGTCGTTGGCCATTCCAGGTGTCCACAAGACACCGGATATCTTCACCTTCAGGTTGTTGGCTGAAAATGGTTGGTTTGACTTTTGATACTGCAGCACCATCTTACCAGTATTGATCGTCAGCGATTGTGCTGATCGACTAACTTGATATCCCGTAAAGCGAGCGTCTCGCTTTACTGCGAAGATGGTCTGCGCATCGATGAACTTCGCATCTTTTTGGTATTCCATACGTATTAAATATGGGGTGACGACCGTAAATCGTGCATTCCCCAATATCTCGATACCCGATGGAGTATCCGATGCAAAGCAGGTCTGCGCATTAGCTAACAGCATCATCGCCGCTGCAGCCAACCCTGCTATTGACAAGAGACTTTTCATGAAACAGCCTTTCTTATAACTTATATATGATCTTAGCGAGCCTTAATACGTGTCCATGGCCCGATTTCTAAGAAGCTTCCTGATATATTATCCAGCATCTCTAGAAACAGTTTATAAGCCACAGACATCGTCAGTAAAGACTTATCTATATGCTGGCGTGCTGAGGGATCGAACATACCCAAGACACCTTTAGGTTTTTCCTGCTGCGCTTGAACGCGTGATTCATAAAGTATACTGCCGCAGCCAGCGGTCATCGGTGACAGAACTCCGTCACGTCCTTCTCGGCCATAGTTTATCAGCCATAACAGTCCGCTGATTTGGTCTGGCTGAGCGAAGAACACAATCACTTCAGGCGTCACTGTATCTGGAATATCAGCAAGTCGCTGGAATATGCAATACCGAGCCGGTGCAGGAATTGACGGAGACGACTGCAGAAACGACTTAGCAAGCTCAGGCGTCTTCTTGTATCGCTCCCCGCTGCCGTCAGGGCCATGCGACAGAAAACACTCGAATCCATCACGCATTTCGGTCATGAACCCCATA
>CAZFLA010000099.1:0-13190 GCA_964519405.1 uncultured bacterium | reverse complement strand
AGCATATACATTGTACACCGGTTCACTGCAGTATGGGGTGTTGTTGTTTTGACTGTCGAAGAACATCGTTGTAAGCTAACTGCAGGAGGAATACTAAATGAAACTAGCGCATCTGTTCTATTCACTCACACCGCAGATTGTGCGATCGCACAGTCTCACAGAAGTCATTATTAAGCCATTATTCGACCATGTCAGCTTCAATTCAGAAGCAAGTTATTCGGTCACATTGATTCCAATTAGTGGTCTAGCCAAACAGACCAACCGACAAGATCGCACACCTCAGCAGGTATCTGTGGTTGATGGGTGCATTCGTTGTTCCTTGAAATTCGAACGCGAACAGGAATACATTTTACTGCTTCAGAAGAAGCTAGGAGACCATGTCACCGATACCGAGTTCCGTATGTATGCTCTAGACGATGATCTCTTTGAGAGACGCCCGTATAAAGGCGATACCCATATGCATACTTTTCGGTCTGATGGAAAAGAATCGCCTGCATACCTAACCGGTGCTTGCCGTAAGATCGGCATGGACTTCATGGCAATAACCGATCACCGTCAGTATGCTCCTTCGTGCGAGGCCATTGATGCATATAAAGGTATAGAGCTTGACATGCGGATTTATAACGGTGAAGAGGTGCATCCACCGGAAAATCCAGTTCACATCGTGAATTTCGGGGGCAACAGCAGTGTCAACGCGCTGTTCGATACCGACGAGTATCGTAAAGGCGTAGCCGCTGTTGAAGAGGAACTCGACTGTGTTCCCGATGGTGTTAATCGCTATGAACTGGCTAGCTGTGTGTGGTGTTTCCGCAAGATACGTGAGTTTGGCGGATTAGCGATCTTCTGTCATCCATACTGGCAGGCGGGGTATCGCCTTGATGTTCCTGAATACCTTACCGATATGATATTTGATCTTCAGCCATATGATGCTCTTGAGTTGATCGGCGGCTATTTCCTGAACGAAGCGGAATCCAACATGCTGCAGGTTGCTCGCTATCATGAGGAGCGTTCGAAAGGACACAAGATACCCGTTGTTGGTGCTACAGATTCGCATGGCTGTGAACAGAACGGTCTGTTTGGTTGGTATTACACAATCGCCTTTGCGAAGACATCCGATCTGCCGGAACTAGTGTCTAGTGTTAAAGAGCTATATTCCGTTGCTGTCGAGGCATTGCCTAATGAAAAGGTGAGGGCATTCGGCCCATTCCGTATGGTGCAGTATGCTCAGTTTTTACTGCGTGAGTTCTTCCCCAAACACGACGAGTTGTGTGCGGAGGAAGGCCGTTTGATGATTGCCCATGCCTCTGGCGATCAGTCGGCTGCAGCCGTGTTAACAGCGCTCAAGGGGCGTGTGGCTAAGCTATACAGCCAAATCTGGGCCGCTTCGTAGTACCCCGATTTACCGATGACATATGCACCAGGCGATCTACCAGCCTGGTGCATATAAACTCATTTCAATCGATTTATATTTCGATGAATACTAGTATAACTGCCAACCACATAAACAACCTGCCTTAGTGACAGACACTGCAAACAGCGCCTACGATTTCATCGGTATGCATTGTATAACATTGACATACTGAGTAAATCGCGGTAACGTCTAGCCAGAGCCCAGATTTTCACAGGGTAAAACTACACAGGAGAGACATCTGCATGGTTTCATCAAAGATGATTAGAATTGGCGTTGTCGGCGGCGGTTTCGGAGCTGCTTTCCATTGGCATCTCGACCCGAACTGCATCGTGGAGGCGGTATCGGACTTACGCGACGACCGCCGCAAGGTATTGATGGATGTTTATAAGTGTAATAAGTCTTATCCCTCACTCGAGGAGCTAATCAAGGACAAAAATGTCGACGCGGTTGCTGTATTTACAGGTGCCCCCGACCATGTGAAGCATGTGGTTGCCTGCATGAAGGCAGGAAAGCATGTCATCTCTGCTGTTCCTGCATGTACCTCTTTGGCTCAGGCGGAGCAGCTCTTTGCTATGCAAAAGAAGACTGGTCTGACATATATGATGGCAGAAACCAGCTATTACCATCCTGCTATGATATCTGCAAGGAAATTCTACAAGGAAGGCAAATTCGGCGATATCTACTATGCGGAAGCAGAATACCATCATGCCGGTATGGAGTATCAGCTCTGGAAAGACGAGAAGGGCAACCATACCTGGCGGTGGGGACTTCCTCCCATGCTGTATCCTACTCACTGCACCTCCTTCTTGGTGGGCTTAACTGGTGAAAGGCTGACTGAAGTGACCAGTGTTGGCTGGGGCGACGGTGACCCTATCATGGCAGGTAACCCATACCACAACAAGTTTTGGAATGAGACTGCATTGTTTAAAACAAGCAAGGGTCATGCTTTCCGTGTGTCGATAAACTGGCGCGGTGCATTTGGCGGATGCGAACGAGCACAGTGGTATGGCAGCAAAATGAGCTTCTTTGAACCTAGTGCGAACGGCATAGGCCCGATCATTCGAAGGACAAGCAACGTGATGGGGCACGACAGTGCAGGATTCGCCCGTGCTGAAGCTGAATTTGAGCCATATCAGCAGCCTAACTGGGCATTGACTATGCTGCCAGAACCTATGCGGGTTGGAGGCGGCCATGAAGGCGCAGAGCCATTCCTGACCCATGAGTTTATAGATGCTCTGGTTAACAACCGAAAACCGGCTGTGGATATTCACGAAGCATTAGCGTACACCGTGCCAGGTATCATTGCGCACGCATCGTCGGAAAAAGGCGGAGTGCAGATGAAGGTTCCGAGCTTCGATAAATAGATCATCGAGGTACTTGCGGTTACCAAATCAAATTGGACGGATCGCACTGAATTGTTGTATGCTGGTTCAGTGCGATCCGTCCTCATAATCAGAGACTTGTCAGAAAGGACATAGTAGTGAAAAAAGCACACTTGTTTTATGAATGCATTCCGCAAATTGTGCCTACCGGCATAACTACGAGTATTACCATTAAGCCATTATTCGATCATGTCGCTTTTTTACCGAATGCTGCATACAGTATCGTGCAAATACCTATTAGCGGTAACTATGGTCAGACATCACACCACGACTGGCCTACATATGCTGTGAATCCACAAGACGGCTGTATAACATGCCCATTGAAGTTTGATACCGAACAGGAATACATACTGCTGCTTCGGCAAGAACTAGATGGCAGGGTGAAAGATACCGAATTCCGTATATATGCGCTAGAAGCCGATCTTGCGAGCCGTCGTCCATACAAGGGTGATATTCATCTGCATACCATGCGATCAGACGGTAAAGAATCACCTGCATTTATGGCCTCACAGTGCCGCAAAGTGGGTCTTGATTTTGCGGCCATTACAGATCACCACAAAATCGAACCTTCCTTAGAAGCGATAGCTGCATACAGTGGCGTCGACATAGACTTGCGCCTATATCCTGGTGAGGAAGTTCATCCACCGCAAAACCCAGTTCATATGGTCAACTTTGGCGGAAACGCTAGTGTTAACGCGTTATTCAAAACAGACGAATACCGCACCGAGGCAGCCGCCATAGAAGCTGAACTTGAAGGAGTGCCAGCGGGTGTGTGCCGATACGAACTGGCAAGCTGTATATGGAGCCTTCGTAAGGTCCGTGAATTTGGCGGATTGGGTGTGTTTTGCCATCCTTATTGGCAGAATGGCCATCGTCTAGATGTGCCGGAATACTTAACGGATCTGATGTTTGAGTATCAACCCTTTGATGCATTGCAAATTGGTGGGTTCCTACTTATCGACACGGAGTCACATATGCTTCAGGTTGCTCGGTATCATGATGAGCGAGTTAAAGGGCATATGATACCAATCGTTGGTGCGACCGATGCACATGGCAGTGTAGAAGAGGAACCATTTGGATGGTATTACACACTAGTATTTGCCAACAGCTGCGATCTGGATGACATCATCACCAGCGTTAAAGATATGTATTCAATAAGTGTTGAAGCTATCCCTAATGAGCATGAACGTGCTCATGGCCCACTGCGTTTGGTTCGCTATGCTCATTTTCTGCTGCGTGAAGTATTTCCGAAACACGATGAGTTGTGTGCTGAGGAAGGTCGTTTGATGTGCGCATATACTGCAGGAGATGCCGATGCAGCGCAGAGATTGTCTGATATTAAAGGGCAAGTCGATCGTTTGTATGATAGGTTGTGGGCTACTTCATGACAATCATCGCAATTGTATTACTAGTCATTTCGGCGATTGTTCATGCATCTTGGAATTTAATCGGCAAACATGCAGACGCTGGTCCGCAGTATTTCCTTCAGACTGATTGCTTTGGATGGATGATACTAGGTATCTGTATATCGCCATATCTGGGGCTGGCGAAGCAGTTTCCACACGAGGTATGGGTATGCATATTTCTGACGGGGTGTTTCGAAGCGCTGTATTATTGGGGGCTGGCTCGAGGCTATAGTGTAGGTCAGCTTTCGGTAATGTATCCGCTATCGCGGTCAATACCAGTGGTATTAGTGCTGCTAGTAAATATCATCATAGGCAGGGTTCACCAGCTGTCTGTACAAGCGATCATTGGTATGATTTTGGTGGCAGTTGGCGGACTGCTGTTGCCTATAACTAAGTGGGATGAATGGAAGTTAAAAAACTACATCAAACCTGTTAGTGTATTTGCTTTAGTCGCGGCTTTGGGTACAACCGGTTATTCCATCATCGACGATCATGCTTTACGGGCAATCCACGGCTCACTGGATGCTGTGGCTCCCAAAACTGCTCTCACTCTGGTATATACTGTGCTCGTCGGAGTCTCGTCGTCTTCATGGCTGTTTACCAGCCTGGTTCTTACCCGTCAGTTTAAGTTTTGCGTAGGTGGACCAATCAACTGGCGTGGTATAGGTACTTGTGCTATAGCGGGAATTGGAGTGTTCCTGGCGTATGGTTTGGTCTTAGTGGCAATGGGTTACTCTAGGAATATCAGCTATGTAGTAGCCTTTCGGCAATTGGGTATTCCTATCGGTGCTTTGATGGGTGTCTTCATCTTGAAGGAACCGATACACCCACCGAAAATGGTGGGGATTATCGTGATGCTACTCGGTTTAGTGATGGTGGCGTTAAGGTAGTAAAAGCAGGAGCTTGCGATGCTTTTGTATAAACCTATGATGACATTGAATACTGACATATACCGATCAACTACATGATCGATTCATAAAGTTTGGAAGGATGCAATATGGCTAAAGTCACTATAGAGACGAGAACACTCCCCGCCGTTGAGTTCGGCCCGGAAAATCCGCTGCCTATGTTCCGTGCGAAGAACCCTGATATGAATTTCGCTATGGATGCCACTCTACCGGATGATGACCGTAAATACATCGGTTGGCGTACCGCATTCCGTGTGCTGCCATACCGCATGCAGGATAACTATACTAGACAACTAAAACCACGCAAGTATTCAGCTTTAGTTGTTCAGAACGACTACATCTGCGCCACCTTCCTTCCTGAGATCGGTGGAAGGATGATTTCACTTGTAGATAAGCAGAGCAACACCGAACTGCTTGAACCTGTGAAGTCTTTCCAGCCTGCCAACATCGCACTTCGTAATGCGTGGATCGCTGGTGGTGTGGAGTGGAATACCGCACAGCTTGGTCACCACTACCTTACTTGCTCGCCAGTTAACTCGGCGGTGGTGAAGGGCTCCGATGGTGATGAGTTTGTTCGCTTATATGCGTGGGACCGCGTCAAGGGGATTCCATATCAGCTTGATGTGCATCTGCCTGATGATTCGCATTTCCTGCACATACATGTACGGGTCATCAATCTTCACGATGAAGAGCTGCCGATGTATTGGTGGTCCAACATCGCGGCACCGCAAGCTGAGGGGCGTCGTGTACTCGTCTCTACAGATTCCACGATTCATCATACAGATAACATCTTAGCTGTGGCCGATTTGCCAGTCATCAATGGTATGGATATGTCCTATACCACTAACTTACAGTACTCTAACGAGTTCTATTTCCGTATACCCAAAACGGCACGCCCATGGGTTGCATGCGTAGATGAGAGCGGAAAAGGGCTGCTGCAGACTTCAACCAGCAGATTATGCGGACGAAAGCTCTTCGCATGGGGAACCAGCAGCGGCGGTCAACGATGGCAAAGGCACCTGCTTGGCGAAGGGCGCGCGTATCTTGAGGTTCAGGCAGGACTGGCACGGACACAGCTAGAATCCAAGCCCATGCCTGCGAAGACCGAGTGGAGCTGGACCGAAGCATACGGTATGATCCAGGGCGATCCAACCGCATTACACTCATCGCAATGGAAGACGGCACGCCAATCTGTGGACGACCAGCTTGCCCAGATGATCCCAATGGAGAGCATGGATGCACTTCATGCGAAATACGATGAAGAGATGCAGTTGCTGCCTGATCGCATTGTCACGATGGATGAGGGTTGGAGCAGCCTAGAGCGCCTGCGCCAAGATGAATGCGCTGCGGCTACTCGTATTCCCAGCGAATTTGTGTTCTCGCCAGACGCTCTTAGCAGTGAACAACAGCAATGGATGACCTTACTTAAGGAAGGTGTGTTGCAGGAGCGCAGCCCAGAAGAGGGCCCAGGCTGCTACATGACTCAACCCGAATGGTGCGATCTGCTTGAGCAATCTGTGGCGAACGGCAAAAGCGACCACTGGCTGGGATGGCTGCATCTGGGCGTGATGCGGTGCGAAGCACTTGATGACGCTGGAGCTAGAGAAGCGTGGATGAAGTCAATTGAAAGAAAGCCAACTAGCTGGGCGTATAGGAACCTAGCTGTGCTTGAACTGCGTAATGAGCCTGTCGACCCCGCTGACCGCCAACGAGCAGCCTTGGAATGGTATCGTAAGGCATGGGAGGCTGGCCCATATGATGTTGCCATTGCTGTGGAATATTCGCAGGTTATGGTTGATGCCGATTTGTGGGATGAACTCGCTGAATTCATGAGGGTGTTGCCCGAATCTATGAGATATCATGAGCGAATGCTGATTGCTGCTGGTAAGACGGCTATGCACTTCAACAAGCTTGATGATGTTGATGAGATACTTGATCATGAGTATGCTTCCATCCGTGAGGGTGAAACCACTCTGTCTGAGCTTTGGTTCAGCCTACAGGCATTGCGCATCAGTGAGCGCGAGGGTGTGCCAAATGATGGGGCGTTGATGGCTCGCGTGAAGCGGGAATTGACACCTCCTCAGCATCTTGACTTTCGCATGGCGAAGGATAATGTGTAGCCATCCGAAACTGCACGCTTGGGAATAGCAGTAAAACCAACAAGACCGTGATACTTTAGGGTATAAATGAGGTGACAATAGTTCACCGTTGACGGTGAATGAAGGAGTTATATGTGAAGCGATACGCGCTTTTTACGAGGGTTATCACGGTCGTTAGCTTGTTGGTCTGCCTGCTTTCCGCCAGTTTGCAGGCAGCGGTAGGCCCTGTTATCACGATGAAGATGCAGGGCATCATCGCATCGCCTAACCAGAGCTATTTCGATCGTGTGCTTGATATCGCAAAGTCCAAACGGGCCAGTTTAGTGGTTGTTGAGCTTGACACCCCAGGCGGCCTTATGGACAGCATGGAAAGCATTGTTAAGTCCATGCTTAAAAGCCCTGTGCCAGTAGCCGTTTACGTGTCACCAGGTGGGGCCAAAGCTGGCAGTGCAGGAACGTTTATCGCCATGGGGGCTCATATCGCAGCCATGGCACCTGGAACCAGCATAGGTGCCGCGCATCCTGTAAATGGTGATGGCGGTGATATCAAGGGCGAAATGAACCGAAAGGTTACCAACTACGCCAGCAGCTATATCCGAACCTTGGCGCAGCTTCGCGGACGCAATGCCGATTGGGCAGAGAAGGCTGTTCGCCAAAGCGTAGCGATCGATAATGATACCGCTTTGAAATACCACGTTGTTGATGTTGTTGCTATTGATACCACTGAGCTTCTTCGAAAAATCGAAGGACGCAAGGTGAAGGTGCAAAACAACATGGTGACGATCTCCACTCGCGGTGCACCGATCGAATCGTATGATATGCTGTCACGTGAGAAGTTGTTCAACTTCCTAGCTAACCCAAACGTGTTGGCGATATTGGGCGTGTTGACGATGTATGGTCTGATAGCCGAGCTTCAAAATCCAGGTGCTGTGCTGCCAGGTACTATCGGAGTGATATCTTTGGTTCTGGTGCTGCTGGGCGGATCAGTATTACCAGTTTCCGTTGCTGGGATATCGCTGTTGATTGTGGCTGCGGCTTTGTTCGTCATTGATGCGTTCTCACCGACACATGGCGTATTGACTACGGGCGGCGTGATATCTATGTGTTTAGGGTTATTGATGGTGTTCGATTCCTCCGACCCTGCAGTTCGTGTATCACTGCAAACCGCCTTAACGCTCTCTATTATGACCGGCCTTTTCTTTATGTTTGTGGTTGTGGCAGGCCTCCGGGCACTGAAAGCCAAACCACAGTCAGGCCGAGAAACGCTTATAGGTCAGATGGCAGTGGCGAGCAGTGATATCGCACCAACAGGACGCATCTTTTTCGATGGAACATACTGGAATGCCCGAACCGATGGTTCTGTAATATCCGAAGGTGAAAAAGTGACGGTAGAACGGCTGGAAGGCCTCACCGCAGTCGTCACTAAGCAAACGAAGAGGAGTGATGAATGATGGATTTCCTGTTTTTACCGATTGCAGTCATAGTATTGATTGTAGTCATACTAAGCAATACGTTAAAGGTTGTCCCAGAATGGGAGCGGTTGGTTGTGCTTCGTTTAGGACGCATCATTGGTGTAAAGGGCCCAGGGTTAGTTTTCCTGTTCCCGTTCATTGATGTTCCTAGACGCGTTGATACCCGTATCATTACCTTTGACGTGCCTCGCCAGGAATCAATGACTAAGGATAACGTGCCAACGACAGTCGATGCCGTTGTGCTGTTCAAAGTCATCGACTGTAATGCTGCGATCACTAAAATCAATAACTACCAAATCACTACCTCGTTGATAGCTCAGACAACCCTGCGCAGCGTTATTGGTCAGGTAGACCTAGATGAATTGCTGTCGTCGCGTGAGGAGATCAATAAACGACTACAGACCGTGATTGACACACAAACTGAACCATACGGTGTGAAAGTTGTGGGTGTTGAGGTTCGCGATGTTGTGCTGCCCGACAGTATGAAGCGCGCCATGGCCCGACAAGCCGAAAGCGAGCGGGAACGACGAGCAAAAGTCATTAACGCACAGGGTGAGTATGAAGCATCAGAGCGTCTTGCTCAGGCTGCCCAAATGCTCTCTAGGGAACCCGCTTCCATGCAATTGAGGTTCTTGCAGACGGTATCTGAGATGTCTTCAGAGAAAGCAACCACGATAGTTATTCCGTTGCCTGTAGACATTATCGGAACCTTTATGAAGGGCGCTGAAGCTATTGCGGGCGTAAACAAAGTCGTCGCAGAAGCTGTACCAAAACCAGAAGAGAAGTAAAAAAAGTATCTCGTAAGGTTAAGCCTGAGCGGTTTCCGCTCAGGCTCTTTTTTTAAGATCTACTGCTGATGGAATATCGCTGATATCGCCAGTGCAGCTGGTTTCGGACGGCCATAATAGTCAATGACCGAGGTATTCGAGGCGCAGGGGTAACAGTCATGTCCCATCCAGATGATCACACCACCGCATTCCGGAAATCGACTTTTACAACAGCTTACCGCAGTTTCTAGTGCTTGTGCCTGCCGTTTTTGGCTCCAAGCTATATACTCCGCGGCTGAAGATGGGCTGCGGCCATTGTCGGATACCACGTTGTCGTAGTCAATCCACCAACAGATGGGGCGATGCCAAAATGGGTTCTCTGTGGTTGGCGGCATCACTTCGCAGTCACCTTTGAAGGCTTCTAGGATATCCAGCGAGGAGGCGCCAGGACAGCCAAATTCGGAATGAAAGAGCGCATCATCCTGTTCCCAGTAGCGCCCCCATTCGGCTAGTGACTCATCCTTCATGCCGAAGCCCCCGGGCTTCCATGGACCATGGACATCCCAATGCAGCCCTTTACCGTAATTCTCGATAAAGGCAGAGCATGTTGGGCCGCTCGGTGACGCCGCGACAAACCGACGATCTGGATCATACTGTCGACATATTTCGGAGAGTGCTTCTATAAGCGGATGGTTGGTGTATACCGGTTTGCTGTTGTCGGTTAGTTCGAACAGCTCATTACCTCCGCACCAGATGATGAGTGCAGGGTGGTTTTTGCGTCGCAATACATAGGATTGTGCGACTTGGCGCATGTAGCTGATGAAGTTTTCGTCGGTTGGGGGGTAGTTGTCTATGCCCGATGACGACAGCGGGAACTCCTGCCAGATCATAATGCCGAGTTCATCGCAGATATCATAGAAGCATTCTTTTTCTAGCATAGCTCCGCCCCAAACTCTCAACAGATTGAAGCCGAGTTGTGCGTATGTGCTCAGCAGTTCTCGATATTGGTTTTCGGTGACATCTGCGAAATTAGGGCGGATAGGTACCCAGTTGGCACCTTGGATGAATATCCGTTTACCGTTGCACGACACCACCCAGCAGTCAGCAGTTTCATCAGATAATGGATTGTGGCACCAAGTTATCTCACGGAAGCCGATGGTTTTGACTGAAACATCGGAAATGGCGTTGTCGGCGTTATATAGCGTGAGTTTAGCTGTATATACAGGTTGCTCACCATGCAGATTCGGCCACCATAGTTTAATGTCCGGTACATGGATTTTAACGCCGTTTTGATTAAGCTCCTGAGCGGTAGACTGGCATACACTGATGGGCTTGCCATCGTGTTCCACAGCAACTTCGATTTTGCTGTGTGGGTCCGCTTGAACCGCACCTCTCACGTTGATTGTGCCAGATCTCATGCCAATATCCACTGTAGCAGTCGGGTGAAATGATTCGATTTTTGTTTTCTGTTGGGTTACTTTGAGTGAGATAGCATCCCAGATGCCTATCTGCACAAGTCTGGCCGTCCAATCCCATGTATAGTAGAACCGAACTTTAGGATCAGTCATCTGAGATGTATATCCGAATTGCCCCAGCCATCTAGGCGGGCAGTCGAATACAATCTGCACAGTATTATTGTTGGGCCTGATGTAGGATGTTAGGTCTAGTATTACCGGCAGATGGGAGCCATTGAAAGCGGCGGCTTGCTGGCCATTGATGAATATCCACCCGCTGCCGTCAAGCCCTTCGCAACTAAGCTCATATTCGGCTCCAGACTGAAGCCAACTATCTGGGACTGTGGTTTGGTATATCCAGTGAAGGTTCTCTACCCATTGGCATGCTCGGTAATTCATACCGACATTCCAGTCGCTGATAAGGCCAGCATCTAGCAGAGCCTTTTGCACTGACCCCGGGACGCACGCCGGGATCGGTGCCACTTCCGCTGACTGGTTCACTGCAGATTCTATAGATCCGCCAAGTTTCCATATATACGGAAGCCAACCGGATAGGTTCCAGGATAGCGAAGACAACTGATAGGTTGTGTTCATAACATCACCACGCAAATAGTAATCATTATCATAATTCTATACCGCTTCAGGAATCCCTTCATCACGCCACATATAGTGCATATTAGCTCCTGATGCGGCGTAAGTGCTCTTATGCGGTATATTTGGCAGGATTTCACGAAGAAACATCAAATGATAATGATGAACGTCGTATTTACTTAGTTGTTAAAGACCATGGAGGCATATCATGAATCCATTACCGCTGCATCATAAAGTGGCTGTTATCACAGGTTCGGCTAGAGGGATTGGTTACGGCATCGCACGCAGGCTTTCGGCAGAAGGAGCAATTGTGGTGATTGCTGATATCAACCCTGAACATGCCGCTAAATCGGCTGCCGCTATCGAGGCAGAGACCGGCTTCAAGGCGGTGTCAGTGGCGTGTGATGTCGCTGACAGAGCGTCTGTGGACAACATGATATCATGGGTCGTTGCAGAGCTTGGTGCCATAAATATTATGGTGACCAATGCGGGTATATGCCCATTTATCGAGATCATGGATATGGATGTTGAAACTTGGCAGCGCACGATTGACATAAACCTCACGGGTGCCTTCAACTCGGCTCAAGCTGCCGCGCGGCAGATGGTAAACCAAGGTAAGGGCGGGCGTATCGTGTTTACGACATCGCTGTCGACAATCCGCGCATCGAGTATGCAAGCCGACTACGCTGCATCGAAGTCGGGCGTTAAAATGCTGATGGCGACAATGGCGACTGCACTTGGTAAACAACGAATTACCGTTAACGCTGTGGCACCGGGAGTGATCTATACAGAAATGGGTGCCTTCCATTGGGATATCCCGGAAAACAGGGAAGCGTTCGCGGTGGAAAATCCGGTACCGCGATTGGGTATGCCATCCGATGTGGCGAACGCAGTCGCTTTCTTGTGCTTTGACGAGTCGGAGTATATAACCGGCACCACAGTCCGCGTCGATGGCGGACGGGAGGCCATCGGGTGAGAAACAACAGAACAACATACGTAAAGTCGCCATGGGTGTTCGATATTCGCAGTATTCCTATCGGTGATGCAGGTCCAGGACAGATACTGGTCAAAATCGAAGCTTGCGGTATCTGCGGAACGGATATTCATACTGCTGACAGAATGGCTGATGATTGGACACCGTTTGGTCATGAGATGGCTGGAGAAGTGGTTGGAGTGGGGGAAGGGGTGACACGGTTTATCGTTGGCGACCGTGTGGCCTTGAATACCGCTGCTCCATGTGGAAAGTGCCCGGTATGCTTACCTCCGCCATATGGTAAAGGCAAACCTGAGCTCTGCCGAACTCCTGCTACCTATTGGGGAGGTGCCTATATGGGTTTTGGTGACTATATTCTTAGCCCTGCGGAATGTGCTGTGATGATTCCTGAAGGTATGCCCTATGATGTTGCCAGCCTTGTTGAGCCGATGGGGGTATCAATAGACCTGGTGGAGACCGCGGAAGTGGCGCCTGGTGATAATGTATTGATCATTGGACCTGGCCCATTAGGCTTGGGCGCCGTCATGGCTGCTAAATGTGCCGGGGCCAACAGCATCACGCTTGCAGGCAAGTCGAGTGCTGTGACCCGTATGGCTGTAGGGAAAGCGTTAGGTGCCGACAAGCTGATAGAAGTAGATCATGTCAAGCTTAATGAGTATCAGTTTGGTGACGATGCGCCTAACAAGATTCTGGTCACATCACCGCC
>CAZFLA010000098.1:7635-13253 GCA_964519405.1 uncultured bacterium | reverse complement strand
GATTTTATGCACAGGGCCGAAATTCACAACTCGGCGTTCCAGCAAAACATACTCGGCAAATCCGCCAGGAAACTGGTAGCCCATCGCCAGGTTTGTTCTGCAGTTATTGCCCATGCCCGCTTCACACGGCTTGCATTCACCGCATGGGATATCTGCACCTGTGCACACCCTATCACCAACCGCGAATTTGCTGACATTGCTGCCCACTGCCACCACATCGCCGGCGATTTCGTGACCAAGAACCTGCGGAGGTGTAATACGGTTGTTGCCATAGTTGTATATGCGGATGTCAGACCCGCACACGGCACATGCGCGAACACGAAGCAATACGCTGTCATCATTTACGACGGGATCAGGAACTGTCTCTACGCGCATATCCTTTAGTGCATGGAACACGGCAGCTTTCATATAAAAACTCCTCTATATACAGCGAGCGCAGCGCTCGGAGATCATCATTCTATTTGGCGTTTACTTAATGCCAATGCGAACACGGTAACTGATATACCACGTTCTAGGTTCATCATTTAGGTATGGAGCCACACCATTCCTGAACTTTTCGATGCCAATCTCACGTTCGGTTAGTCCGAGCTTAAGTAAGGACTGCACCCCACCTTGGCTGAACATGAGTCCGATTAACCGATGAACATCGCCTTTTTCGGTGTTGTGCAGGGTGATCTCTTTCACATAGCGAAACAGCCCAGATTCGCGGATATTCTGCAGGTGATGTTCTTTAGGCCACTTCACCACTGTGTCTCGAACACCATGCTCATACTCCAGTTGGTGGACACCCTTCATCAAGTCAGCATATTGCTGCTCGAGCTTCCAGTTCATTGTGGGAGGCCAATCGCAGTCAATAGTGGCAAACACTCCGCCCGGCCTAAGTATGCGGTAGACTTCGCGAAGTGTCGCGGTGGGTTCCATCCAATGGAAGGACTGGGAACAGCAGACAATGTCGGCACACTCATCATCTAGCCCTGTATCTGTTGATGTTCCCACACGATAACTTATACTCATATTATCGGAAGTATGGCGAGTGGCGGTGTCCAACATATCTGTATTGGGTTCTATGCCAATAATCTGGTCGGCATATCCATGCCATATTCGCGTAGATAGTCCAGTGCCGCAGCCCACATCAGCAACCAGTTTCGGACGTGTTGATATCATCTCCGTTAGTATCTGTGGTATGACGGTTGGCGGTTGAGGCCGATATTTATCGTAAATATCGGCAAATCCCTCAAACCTGTCTACATTGGCTTTGTTATAGTCGCACATTGTTCAACACTATGGCTTCACAAGCACTTTGATGTAATCAATCTTGCGGTCACGCATGGCCTGCATCGTCTGATAAGCCTGCTCTAGGCTAACCCTATGTGTGATGAGCGGTGAAACATCAAGGCGGCCATCAGCCATGGCATCCAGCACCACTTTCCACTCGTTAGTCGGAAAGCTGCCATAACTGCTGTTCCATCCACCAACGATGGTCAATTCGCGGCGAAGTATCTCCCAATAGACCTTCTGCGGGAAGTTCACATCGCCCGCAGGATTGCCCATGAACACCACTCGCCCATGCTTTCGAGCCACTTTCAGTGCTTGGTTGGCAGTGACCGCGATACCAACAGCTTCGATGGCTAAATCCACACCGCGGTTGTTGGTCAGCTGCATCACCTGTTCGATGGGGTCGCATTTTGAGCTGTTTATCGGCTCAGCACCTACCCATTGTGCAGCCAGATCGAGCTTGGCTTGGTCGATATCGCTGATCATCACCCTGCTGGCTCCAAGTATCTTCGCCCATTTTGCAATCAGCATCCCAATCGGCCCGGCTCCTGCAACCCATACGGTGTCACCCGCATCAATTCGACCGCGCCTTACAGCGTGCAGAGCAACCGCGCAGGGCTCCACCATAGCCGCATGGTCGATATCGACCCCATCTGGCAGCTTCAGCAGGTTGCTGATGGGCGCACATACATATTCAGCAAACGCACCATCCCGTCGCGATCCTAGGTAATCGTAGTCGCTGCAAAGGTGATACTCACCCACCCCGCACATCTCGCATTTACCGCATGGTATCAAAGGGAATACTGACACACGGTCGCCTACAGCAAACCCATTGTCGTTTGGTTCGATATGCTCAATGATACCTGAGAACTCATGTCCAATGACCGTGGGAAAGTGATATGTGCCCTTGGTGAACACACGCGGGATATCGCTGCCGCACACGCCGCAAGCAGACACCCTAATGGTGGCCCACCCTGCTTGCGGAGTAGGCATTGGCAGCTCCACCATCTCCATATGGTCTATGGATTTTAAGGTGAGTGCCCTCATTACGCGTTCTCGCTTTCGTACTTAGCAATAGCATCTTTCCAACACTGTGCGGATTCGGCAAGTTCAGGGATGACATATGTATCATCAGGCCAACGCTCACGGTGAGATATCTCCAGGAAGAGCGCAAATTCTTTGCGGCCTGTAGCCTCAAGCTCCTTGAGCATTTGATACGGCTGCACCACGCCTTGCGCGTTATACTGAGCCGTAAATGGCCAGTGGCGGCTGTGACCAGCCTCTGTTTGCTGTAGATGGATAACAGGGCTAACGGCACCTGTTTTGCGGATCCAAAGAACGGGGTCCCGCTGATCGGGATGTGGAGCATGACCAAGGTCGAGGCATATTTCCATTGGAATTGCTGATTGCTCGTTCACTCGGTCGCGCAGACGCAGAGTTTCTTCCCAGGTCCAGGCATTCTCACGAGGGCAGGACATTGGTTCATAGATCAAATACTCAAGCCCTAGCTCTTTGCCGGCTCGAGTAAGCTCCTGCCATGCTGCGACGCAGTCATCTTCTCGCTGCTTGGCAGCAATGGGATCATTCACATCTGTTACGCTCATGATGCCGAAGTGGCTTCCTGAGGTCACCGAGCCTAGCTCTACCGACAGTGCAAACCACTTCTTAAACCATTCAATCCACACACGACGCTGCACGGGATCGGGGTGCATCAGGTGGTTAACTCTTGTGAAGGCGCTGGTGAACGTGCTTTGCACGGAGATACCGTGCTTGGCACACTCGTTCTTTATCTCATCCATCTGCGCACGAACGACCATATCCGGTAGAAACGGATTGAGCAGATCGGCTACAAACTGGATATTATCGAGCCCAAATTCCTCTTTAACAAGCTTCGCCCAAACCTTTGGTTCAGGAAAGCGGTTGATGGCAAACCCCATATTAATACCGAAGCTGAACTTCGTCATTCTTTGTCTCCATATTTTACGACCATGGTCATGTAAACCAGGGCCATCTACGATGATATATTACCTGTTTATGGAGCAAATTACCAATATAGCGTATGGTTCTTGAAAAGTATTTCCTTTAGGTAGTCAAATCTAACGAAATGTCCGCCCTCGGTTATTCGCCTCGGCGCGACTGCACCGCCATGTCAATCACAGCTTGCCTGGCACGCACGGCTTCCCCTCGTCGTCGGCCGACAGATACACACAAGGCATCGGCTAACGCATACTGGGTTAATCGGCCTGTAATGGCCTCATGAATGAACTGCATTTTCTTAGCTGGGGTCAGCAGCACTACATCGCACAGCTCAGTAAGGCTTGTACGCGCGAAATTCGTGATGCAAATCGTCGCAGCACCTGCACGTTTTGCCTGAGCAACACTCTGAATAGTTTCGCGGCTCATACCGCTGTAACTCACGGCGATCAGCACATCACCCGGCTTCAGCAAAGCCGCATTGATTGTCTGCATGTGGCTATCCACGGAAAAGCGGCTGTTTAAACCGGTACGAAGGAACCTATAATACAGGTCCATGGCCACAGGCAACGAGCTGCCCACGCCCACAACTTCTACTGTATTCGCATTGAACAAGGCATCTGCGGCTGCATCAAAAGCTTGCATGTCCAGCAGATCGGCCACAGATTGAAGCGCTGCGATATCTATGGCTATTACCTTATTCAGCAGCTCTGAGCTAGAGTCATCAACATCGACATCACCGGGGACATTGCCATCACTGGTATCAGGAGCCAACTCCTCAACCAGCTTCATCTTGAACTCAGAGTATCCTTTGAAGCCAATGGTGCAGCACAACCGATTGACCGTTGTTTGGCTCACCCCGCACATGGCGGCTAGACTTGTGATGGATACGCCCTTAACATCCGACGGTGATTTCAAGATGAACTCAGCAACAGTGCGTTCTGCCCCCCGTAAGGAGGGCAGATAACTCGCCAACAAGGCAGTAACCGATAATCGTGTGATCATTCCCATCATGGACGTTACACCAGTTGAGAAATGCGTGCCGATATCTTAGCGATGCGTGTCTGAAGTTCCGTGGCGTTCTCACGCTCTTTCTGAACAATATCGGCTGGTGCTCGCTCCACAAAAGTCGGATTATTCAGACGTGCAAGCAGTTTCATCAACTCGTTCTGCCGGCTTTCCTGCTCCTTCTGAAGACGCGCCACCTCTTTGGACATATCGAACTGGCCTAAGTCCATATAGATATCAGCCAACTTGCAGCTATCCGATATCGGCTTTAGGTCACCAGGTAAACTCGTCACTAAGGAAACGGGTTGAACACGCTGCAGTGTTGATAACACCGACATCATTTCGTCAAGCAGTTTATGGTGCTCACCCTCAGTCGCTACCGCATATACCGGCGCTTTGCTGGAGATATCAAGACCGACTTCACTGCGTAAGGCACGAATGGTGCGCACGAATTCAATCGCTTGACCAACCTTAGCTTCGGCCTCAGCATCGTCAAGATCGGCATCGTATTCGGGATACTCAGCCTGCATGATGGAATCACCCTGATGCGGGATAGCATGCCATATCTCTTCAGTAATGAATGGCATAATAGGATGCATCAAGCGAAGAACGCGATCAAGAACATAAACTAAAATGTCTTGGACGGCGCGTTTCTGTTTAACATCATCACCGTTAAGGCGCGGCTTCGACATCTCGATATACCAGTCGCAGTAATCATCCCAGAAGAAGCTATAGATTGCTCTGGCTGCATCGTCCATATTGTAGCCTTCAAGAGCTGTATTCACAGCTTTAGCGGTTTGATTTAGTCTGCTCAGTATCCAGCGGTCCAGAACGTCGCGTGTCGCGGCATCGGGCAACTCGGCGCTGTATTCATCGTAGAACGCCTGGTCAAGGTTCATCATCACAAAGCGGCTGGCATTCCATATCTTGTTGCAGAAGTTTCGGGCGTCTTCTGTTTGGCTGTGGCGTCCCTTTTGGATAGCCGCAAACTTCAGGTCCTGGCCGGTCGCCGTTCGCGAAAGAAGCGCATATCGCAGAGCATCGGCACCATAGATATCCACCAGCTCCAATGGGTCAACGCCTGTTCCCAATGATTTGCTCATGCGGCGGCCTTTTTCGTCAAGCACGGTCGCATAGATGTAAACATCGTTGAACGGCACCTCATTCATGAAATGCATACCGCTCATGATCATTCTAGCTACCCACAGGTAGATGATGTCACGTGCGGTGATCAGAACTGAGGTTGGGTAGAACTTCTTAAGGTCGTCAGTCTGTTCTGGCCATCCCAGCACCGCTTGAGGCCACAATCCAGATGAGAACCAAGTGTCTAACACGTCGTTGTCTTGAGTGACAGCGCGGCC
>CAZFLA010000098.1:4687-7625 GCA_964519405.1 uncultured bacterium | reverse complement strand
GATTTCACAAGTGCATCCTCTTCAGTTAATGCTGCAAATGCCTCTCCGTCCTCGGTATACCATACTGGTATTCGGTGTCCCCACCACAATTGTCGGCTGATGCACCAGTCGCGGATGTTTTCCATCCACTCGAGATATAGCCGGTTGAAGCGCTCTGGGATGAACCGCACTTTGCCTTGTTTCACAGCATCGATAGCTGGCTGTGCTAGATCCTTCATGCGCACATACCACTGTTCGGTGATGCTTGGTTCGATAACGGTGTGACAGCGTGCGCATGTCGCTTGAGGCACGGTGTAATCCTCATCGTGATCTAAGCATCCGATCTGCTCTAGATCGGCTAACACTTTCTCGCGAGCCTTTTCACGGCTCAAGCCAGCATATGCCTCACCGGCTTCTGGGCTCATATTGCCATGCTGATCGATAACTACAATCTGCTGTAGGTGGTGCCTTAAGCCTACTTCAAAGTCATTAGGATCGTGCGCAGGTGTGATCTTCACGGCGCCGGTTCCAAACTCAACACGTGCATGTTCATCTGTAATCAACGGAATCTGGCGATTCGTTAATGGCAGGTTGATCATCTTACCGATGAGTCCAGCATAGCGTTCGTCTTCCGCGTTAACGGCAACCGCGGTATCACCAAGCATTGTTTCAGGGCGTGTCGTCGCCACGACCACATATCCGCTGCCGTCGGCGTATGGATATTTCAGGTGATACAGCTTGCCTTTGGCGTCTACATGCTCTACTTCGATATCGCTGATAGCAGTTAAGCAGCGTGGGCACCAGTTAGTGATGCGTTTACCGCGATAGATGTGGCCTTTTTCCCACCAGTCGATGAAGCACTGTTGAATCGCCTTCACATAGCCTTCATCCATGGTAAAACGGGTGCGATCCCATTCAAAGCTGCATCCCATCCGGCGGAATTGGTGCAGGATGGTGCCACCTGACTCGTGAACCCACTTCCATATCTCTTCCTGGAAAGCCTCACGACCCAGATCATGGCGGCTAATGCCCTCTTTACGCAGTTTTTTCTCTACCACATTCTGAGTGGCGATACCTGCATGGTCGGTACCAGGAACACATAATACCTCGTAACCCAACATCCGCTTCCACCGAAGCAGCACATCATGAATGCTGTAACACAGCGCATGACCAATGTGTAATGACCCTGTCACATTGGGAGGCGGAATGGTGATGCAGTAGGTTCCCCTGCCATTTCGTGACGGAGACGGCTTGAAATAATTATTCTCATTCCAATATTTATACCACTTAACTTCGCTAGTGGTTGGATCATACACTTTCGGTATATTAATCGGTTCGGTTGACTCGCTCATGGTGAAAATCTCCAGGTATTACGATATTCCGGTAAACTCTTTTTTCATTATACGACTGACGGAAACAATGCGCCATATTTTCGGAAGACCCGGATATTCGATGAATCGAAATGCCCGAACCAGCGTTAGGCTGATCCGGGCACAAATTCATGCGATATACGGCGATCTCAGCGGGATATCTTAGGTTACGCCCTATCGGGCAACCGAGAACCTGCCGATGAGTATCCCCTTGTCGGTGGGCTTAGCTTTGTAGTAAATTTTGTATCGGCCAGGTGCCGGAGCTTCCACTTTATACGATGAACCTATTTTCTTAAATGGCAGCAATGCCACTTTACCGTCTAGTGGTCCCTGTATCAAAACAGAATGTTTTCCTGTGACGACGGCATTTACTCTATCGGAAGCTGATGTGCGAAAGACATAGCTTGGCTTCGTGCCTATCATCTTCCAGGATGACACCGTGTCATCGGGTAGATAGGTAAATCGCCATCCTGTTTCTGCCCCAAACGAAATTGAGCCACGAGCTGCATCGCCAGACACCACTAACACAGGTTTCGGCGCAGCGACAGCCGTGGGCTTCTTTGCCCTACAGCCAGGACGCAGTATACCCAGCAACAAGGCAATCAATATCAATAAGATAGAAACTTGCACTTTATGGCTGTTCAGCCAGCTCACTATCGACACACCAGATGGCTCATCGTATGGCAGCATGTCGACCACAGCCTGCTTCTCTGCTGCAGGTTCGGTCACTGCTTCAACTTTTATATGATCTGCAGCAGGTTGTGGATTCTGCACCTGCGACTTGATAACCACAGTTTCGCCGCTGCTGATGTTCGGTGATTCGGCTCGCTGTTCACGGCTCATGCGTTCTCCGTGCGGCCATCGGCCATGGCAATACAACACAAAACTCACAGCATCACGTGGGCCACGCCTTTTTGCAAAATCGAGAAGCGCTTCAGAAGCGGCTTCGCAGGAACTGGAGTTCATCAATATGTGACGGATTTGGTTGTCGTTCACTGAGGTCCAAAGACCGTCCGAGCACACCAACACCACATCTTTTGGCCGCAGCACGATACGCCCAATAGATGGCGATACTTCGGCCTGCTCACCTAAACTTTTGGTCAGCTCTGAGGGGTTTGATACGGCGCCTTTTTCCAGTTCGTCGGCCTCGTTCTCCGCAACCGGATAATCGTCACGAGTGACCTGCTGGATGCGTCCTTGCCGGTAGTAATACAAGCGGCAGTTGCCCACATGAATCCATATTAAAGCGTCACCCGTCACCATCGCAGAAGTGCAGGAGCTGGTCATTTGGGCGCCGTCAGCTTCATCTATTAATGTGCCATTGGCTTCACCGAACACTTCAATAAGGATGTCCTGCAGTGAAGCCGCATTTGCTTCTGTGCTGCCTCGGTCTACCGTCTTACCGACAGCCTTCTCACACTCAGTACGCAGCCGATCACGAATAGCATCCAAACAGACTTCACTTGCTTTTGAAGCAACAGCGGTTGAGCCAGTACCACTGGCTACACTCAACAAAGCACACATCCCATACGGTCCAACAGCGTTGGTTGGCCAAACACCGCCGATTACACTGTCAGGGTTATGGTTCA
>CAZFLA010000098.1:0-4677 GCA_964519405.1 uncultured bacterium | reverse complement strand
CAATGCCATAGGCTCACTGACTTGGCTGCATACGGGTTGATCCTGCGGATTAATACTTTCGTTTTCTGCTACAGACATGGACGCCAACCTCAAAATGAATCTTGTATCACGATATCATTGTAACAGCCATATTTAATAGTTGATGCATATCAGCTGCGAATAGGCAAAAACTCGATCTGTTGTGATCGATAATAGACGGTGATGCAAGGATTATCTGTGGTATCATACCAGAAATATCGAGGGCTATATCGGCATAATGAGGCACTTACACGCATTTTAGTAAAGTATTACACCGTCCAACTGCAACACAATCCGAACTCATCAGCGTTGATGTGTGCGTCGTTGGCGGAGGTATGGCCGGTGTATGCGCGGCTCTGGCTGCAGCCCGATCTGGCGTGAGCGTTGCATTGGTGCAGGATCGCCCCGTGTTGGGAGGCAACGCCTCATCCGAGATTCGAATGCACATCTGTGGAGCAGACAGCTATTACGACGGCGAATCCAAGCCGCGGCTTCGCGCTCGTGAAACCGGAATCATCGAAGAGTTGCGTCTCAAAAGTCTGGCGGGTAACCCAGAGCACAATAGCTCGCTGATGGACCTAGCCCTATACGATACAGTGCGATCGCAGCAGGGGCTGCGGTTATTCCTCAACGCACAGGTCGTTGACTGCACCATATGCGATGAGGGTGGCCATAAACATGTGGTAAGCTGCATAGCCCGAGAACTAAGCAGTGAGAGAGTGCTGGAGTTCCGAGCAAAGCAGTTCATTGATGCTTCCGGCGACGGCACACTCGCCTATCTCTCCGGCGCAGAGTATACGGCGGGCCGTGAAGCAAGCTCAGAGTTCGGCGAAAGCCTCGCGCCGGATACAGCGGACGACGCCACACTTGGCCATACCATTCTATTCAACGCGGTGAACACCGGACACCCTGTGGAGTTCACTCCCCCACCATGGGCGTTGAAGTTTAGTGACAGCGACTTAACATCATACCGTATACCCAACCGCTCGTTTGGTTTTTGGTGGGTGGAATGGGGCGGCTGCATGGACACAGTGCGCGATACGGAGCAGATCAAAGACGAACTCATCGCGGCCGCACTGGGTATCTGGGGCTACATGAAAAACAGTGCACACTTACCAGTTAACGGCACAGATGAAACCCTTGAGAACTACACATTGAACTGGTTTGGCTTCCTGCCTGGTAAACGCGAAAGTCGCAGGTTCATCGGCGACTACATCCTCACCGAAAGCGATGTGCTCAGCCGCCCTGAACCAGTGCGTTTTGCCGACCAGATAGCTTATGGGGGCTGGCCCATAGATACGCACCCTCCGCTAGGGTTCCGATCATCGGAGCCGCCATGCGACCAGATCAGGCTATCGCGAATCTACCAGATTCCCCTCCGGTGTTGCTATTGTCGTGATTTCGACAACCTATATCTAGCTGGTCGAAACATCAGCGCCACTCATGTGGCTTTCGCCTCTACGCGGGTCATGGCAACATGCGCAGCGATCGGCGAAGGGGTCGGTGTAGCAGCAGCCATCAGTGTTCTTCAGTCGGCTGCGCCACAGCAGGTAGTGCAGGCATATATGCCTCAGCTTCAGCAACAGCTGCTAGAGAACGGCGTGTATCTGGATGGCATAACATCAGATCAACCGCATGATGTCGCCAAACAGGCTGTCATTAGCGCATCATCCACGCTGAGCGATGGTGATTGGGCTGCCGAGAATGTGACCGATGGCATAAACCATCCCGATCCTGTTCTGAATGGGTGTTATCACGCATGGCGCAGCGCCGTCATGCCGGCGCATCTACTGCTGGAGTGGGCACATCCCGTAAACATCGGCTCGGTGTTGGTGGTGTGTGACACGGATTTCGACTCGCAGTTGATGCTCACCCAAGACTCATGCCATCAACGAGATATTGGCAGTGTCCCCCGCCCCCTTACGCTGAAGCATATGGTCATTGAAGTGCAGCAGCACGGCAGCCACGAATGGCAGGAAGTAGCACAGGTTGAGAATAACTACCAGCGTATGGTTCGTTTCAACTTCCCTTGCGTCACAATTACCGCGCTGAGGCTCCGATGTGTTGAGAACTGGGGCGCACCATATGCCTCTATTCTAGAAATTCGATGCTGCGGCGAACGCAGCTAGCCGTTGATTTTACGCAGCCGACTGTTGACGATGCTGTCGACCGTCTGCCGATCCAGAAGAGGAGCCAGACCCGCCAAATGTGCAGGCTCCACATCGGTGGCCCGACACGCCAACTCACTTAGAAGGTTCTGACTGAGAAATGGCGCTAAACCGCATATTTGTCCGAGCGAGTATTCGGCATCCGAGCCATTATCTAGCAGTTTACGAGCCAAAGCGTTCAGGGTTGGCTGCTTAAGGAACGGAGCAAGCCCGCACAACCCCCCTGGATCGACCTCGGAAACCGTAGAAGCCAGCTCACTTAAGGCTTCACTGCTCATGAACGGGGCTAAGGCGCATAAGCTGCTTAAGGTGATGCTGTTGTCCTCAGTTGGCACACCGAGTTCGTTGTCAGCATCGAGATTGTCATCAGTATCTGAGCCAAGTGGTTCGCATTTGGCTTCACACGCCTCCGCTTGCTTCTCCACATGGTCATGCTCAACACCACTCTCACCCGGGTCTCTGCCGAATATGCCATCAATGGACGAATGCAGGATATCAGCCAACTCCGGCAATTTGGCGATGTCAGGCATAGATAACCCGCGTTCCCAGTTAGATACCGCTTGAAAGCTAATGTCAAGCAGATCAGCGAGCTGCATCTGCGATAAACCACGGGCACGCCGCAGTTCAGTGATGCGTTTGGCAACCTGGTGCACATCAAACATAAAACACCTCCTAGTTAGGTGAGTCACTCTGATTATCAGTGTGGCAGACCCACACAATCTCTACCAGCAACCAGTAGTTGTAATTCTTAAAATACGGTGATTCAACTGCTGCTTGAATCTGTCATATAACGGTATAATGACGATATATCAACCGGTGCGATGCGTCCCACCAGATCCCATCACACCATTCGGTTAGGAGAAGTATGATGACAGAGCTTAAATCATCCGAATTTCATACCGTTGAGAAGCTGTTCGATGCTCCGCATATACAACATGTCTACTATTCGCTGCTGGCCGGCAACTCACACGGACAGATTTGGGTAGATAATCCGACATCCGCTCGCAGTGCGTTTTTGTGGGATCAGCACGCCAGCTATTTCTTTGGTGGATCTGCTGATGACGATGCATTCAACACGGAGTTGAGCGAACTCATCGGGGATGTAATTGCGCCCGACAGCGACTCCGTCATCATCGCCTACTTCAGTAATGATGATTGGGCTCGTGTGATACCCACACTTTTTGCTAACCGCCAATTTGTCACTGCGCAGCGCAGGCTTTTCCACATCAATCAACTGAACAACACCAACTGGCGAAACGTAGTCATGCCCGGAGTGCAAATAGAACGCATCTCCGAGCAGCTGCTGTCTGCGCAGCTAGCCAACACCAATTTGGTCATCAGCGAAATTAACCAGATGTGGCCCTCGGTCGCGCGATTTCTTGATCAAAGCGTGGGTTATTGTGCAGTACACAATGAAGCCATCGTATCGTGGTGCACCGGTGAGTATGTGTATGACAACCGCATCGGTATCGGCATAGAGACTATCGAGGAATACCAACGTAAAGGCTTAGCGACGGCTGTGGCATCGGCGTTTATCGAACACTGCACACAACGGAACATGTCGGTCCACTGGGACTGCTGGTCGCGGAACCTGCCATCCAACAGGACCGCCCAACGTTTGGGCTTCACACTATCAAAAGTTTCCGAAGTCTTGTGGGCGTTGATCGAATAATCGGATCAGTCAAACAACTTCGCTTGCCGCTTCGTGCTACTCACACCAACAGAGTGATATGCCGCGCTGTCCGGAATCGACCAGTAAACGGGCTGTCGGCTCACCAGTTGCCGGTATCTGCCATAGTTATTTATCTCCAGTAGTGATTCGGACTTGACACTTCAGAGGATAAACCCCAGCATCTGCCCCCCGGTTTCAATATCTCAAAGGCTTCAGTGGTGATTCGGACTCCACTCAATCCTACACATATAACGCCTTCCTAAAAATAGTTTCAATGCCTTAAAGGCTTCAGTGGTGATTCGGACCCTGCCTGACATAAGGTATCTCGAAGGTTTTACTTCCACGTTTCAATGCCTTAAAGGCTTCAGTGGTGATTCGGACTGCAGGTAGGCGTACGGAAGCCTGCGCCATTGTCCTAGACGTTTCAATGCCTTAAAGGCTTCAGTGGTGATTCGGACTCCGTCGCTACCGATGCAGGATCCCTGCAGGTGCAGGGAGTTTCAATGCCTTAAAGGCTTCAGTGGTGATTCGGACTGGCTGGCACTCCTAGCCGTAAAAGGACAGGGACTTGGGGGTTTCAATGCCTTAAAGGCTTCAGTGGTGATTCGGACGACTGTGGGTAGTCCCAACCTACAACATCAGGAAGGTTGGTTTCAATGCCTTAAAGGCTTCAGTGGTGATTCGGACTTCCCCCGTTTCCGACAACAAATCCAGACCGGCTCCCAGTGTTTCAATGCCTTAAAGGCTTCAGTGGTGATTCGGACTCGCTCTTGGCTTAATTAGAGCAACCTACTAGCATCTCAAGTTTCAATGCCTTAA
>CAZFLA010000097.1:0-13347 GCA_964519405.1 uncultured bacterium | reverse complement strand
TTCCTTTACCGTAAGGGACTTTCACCCCCGAGAACGGGCACATGCCCGGCATACATAAAAAAGGCCCCCGCAAATGCGGAGGCCTTTATCATGCGATGGAATTGCTGACAGCGACTTAGTATTTACCGTAAATCGCGGTCTCACCCAGCATATACTCGATTTCGAGCAAGCGGTTGTACTTCGCAATGCGCTCGGAGCGGCATGCGGAACCGGTCTTGATCTGACCAGCGTTTGTTGCCACTGCGAGGTCGGCGATGAAGGAATCTTCGGTCTCGCCAGAGCGATGGCTGATAACATATCTCCAGCCAGCAGCGCGGCAAAGAGCGATGGTGTCCATAGTCTCGCTGATGGAACCAATCTGGTTGACTTTAATCAACACAGCATTGGCGGACTTCTTCTCGATACCCTTCTTAACGAAGTTTACGTTGGTTACGAAGAGATCGTCGCCAACGAGCTGGATCTTGTCGCCCAACTGAGCGTTGAGTTTTGTCCAACTATCCCAGTCATTTTCATCCAGTCCATCTTCGATGGAGATGATTGGGTATTTAGCGATCCACTCGCTCCACAGAGCGATCATTTCTTCTGAGCTCTTCACGCCTGAACCCGACTTAAACAGGTCATAAGCGCCGATCTCCTTCTTGTAGAGGGAGCTAGCTGCAGGGTCTAGAGCGATGCAGACATCAGAGCCGGGCTTCAGGCCGCACTTCTCGATAGCCTCAACGATGGAATCCATTGCTTCTTCATTGCTCTTAAGGTTTGGTGCGAAACCGCCTTCGTCACCCACGCCTGTAGCATAACCCTTAGCCTGAAGAATCTTGCGAAGGGTATGGAAAATTTCTGAACCCCAGCGCAGACCTTCTGCGAAGGTTGGTGCACCAACGGGCATCACCATGAACTCCTGGAAGTCTACGGAGTTATCTGCGTGCATACCACCGTTAAGGATGTTCATCATAGGAGCTGGAAGTCGGTTGGCAGAAGGACCGCCAAGATACTGGAACAGCTCTAAACCAGACTCTTCAGCAGCAGCCTTAGCAGCAGCGATGGAGACGCCAAGAATAGCATTTGCGCCGAGTTTGCTCTTGGTTGGGGTACCATCGAGCTCAATCATGGTCTTATCGATCATGCGCTGATCAATAACGTCCATGCCAATGAGTTCAGGTGCGATCAGGTCGCGCACATTATCAACAGCCTTGGTAACACCTTTTCCAAGGTATCGGCTCTTGTCGCCGTCGCGAAGTTCGCAGGCTTCGTTCTCACCGGTAGAAGCACCGGATGGCACTGATGCGGATACGCGTACACCAGCGTCAGTACTTAAAAACACACGTACGGTAGGGTTACCGCGGGAATCTAGGATCTCTAAAGCATCTACTGAGATGATCTCACTCACTTGTTTGCACTCCTTATACGGGAAAGGTGACCAAATCCTTGTGGGATGGTGTTGATCTACCATCTTATATTCTAACGTTACTTTTAGGAACTGGCACCTTATAAGCTATATCACGCAGGTTTTTGCTTGGCAGACATGGCACTTACCGCACATCGCAGCAGATCACATAGTCAAGCGGCTGCAGTTGTAGGAATATCCGACATCCACAGCGAATATACCAACAACCATTCACTGCCATCAGATTCATGAGGTCTCAGCATTGATGCATATGCAGTTCCGACCGTGTAATGTTGTTTTGCCGATGCTAATATCAGCATTGCTGCTTGCGATGTATTGCCAAGCCGTTGCGGCCATCCCAAATAGCTTGAAATACGAAGGTGTGTTGATCCCACAACCGCAAAAAGCGAAACTCACCGCACAGACTTTTGCACTTACCCCGTCAACAGTCATAAGCTGCGACCAACAAAATCTGGTAAACGCACAGTATCTACAGTCGGAACTAGAACGGCTCTACCATGTTAAATGCATCATCACACCGACAAAGGTTAGCACGAACAGCATACGCTGCGAGCTTAGCACTTCACTAAAGAAACAGGCTAAAGATAACAAGGAAGCCTATGAGGTCAATGTTGACAGTAATGGTGCAGAGATAAGGGCCGGCGATGCGCTGGGTGTGTTCTACGGAATCCAAACGCTGAAGCAGCTCATATTCCGCAATCCAGAGATTTCTATACAAGGGGCAGCCATCACTGACGCGCCTGCAATGGCATGGCGAGGTATCTACCTAAACCTTCGCACTATCAATAACAAGCCAGAAACTATTCAGTCACTAAAGAACCTCATTAACACCTTCGCAGGGCTGAAGATGAACACGCTGTTCATAGAGATGCCAGACCTAATCATCTACGACCGGCAGAAATTCCCTGCTACCGAGGCCTCAGCACTATCGAAAGCTCAGGTTTCGGAGTTGGTCAACTATGCCAAGTCACTGCATTTTGAGGTGATTCCAACGCTTCAAATGCTCAGTCATTGTGTATGGATCATGAGTAATCCGCAGAATGCTGAGTTGCTTGAGGATCCCGGCCACGATTGGGGTTGGTCTACCGCATGGTGCCCTTCTCATCCGCGGATCAATGGCTTCATTAAAGACATGCTGGAAGAAACTGTAGAGGTGTTTAAGCCGCGTTACCTGCACATCGGTATGGATGAAATTAACTACGGCCCCTACGCCCAGTGCGACCGATGCAAAACGCGCAACCCGTCTGACATGCTGTATCAGTCGATCACATATATGCACGGTATCCTGGCGTCGAAAGGCGTGAAGACGGTGATGTGGCACGATACACTGCTTCCATCGGGACAGTATATGACAGGCACCACCGATAAAGCACGCGGTTGGGAGATCATTGATAAGCTGCCAAAAGACATCGTGATGGTTGACTGGGATTACGAAATCTACACGAAGGAATCGGAAAAGCGTCTGAGATACCTCACGCAAAAGGGCTTTCCTGTGCTAGGGGCGTCAAGGGATTTGCGGAGGCTCTTGCTAAAGAACCCGGAACTATGGGGTTATTCGATACCCTGTGGTCATATGCAGGTTCTTGGGCACAGCCCGAAACCATCGCTTCGGAGGCCTGGGCATCTTCGCTGCTAACAGCATCCTATGCGTGGAACCCCAACGGGCCAAAACTAGAGAATATTAAGTATGACCCCGTCTACCAGATGTCGAACATGCATTCACCCACAGATGATATCGGAAGCTGGCAGCCTCTAGACATCTCAAGCTCGTTTAACAGCCAGGTCAATAGCACATCGGTATCGTGGCCGCAGTATGGTGACGGCAACACCTTGACTGGTGTGTTTGTTGGTGATATCCGCTGCGGGCAAGTCACCTTCAAAACAGCGAAGGCTGCAGATGCAAGCAATGCCATCATCCTTTCGGCAGAACCCAACGATAAACTGCCGAAAGCGCCTGTTGATATAGCCATCAACAAGAAAGCCCATAAGCTGGCACTGCTGACAGCATGCAACGTGCCTCTGAACAAGGATTCGTTAGCCGATTGGAGCCAAATCACCAGCCATCCGCTGGTGGCTGAATGCACCATTCATTACTCCGACGGCACTCAGGTGACGCACGATCTAAACTACCGCTGGAATATCTCCGACTGGAATTACAAATACGGCGGATTTGCAGCTCGAGTAGCATGGTCTGGCAAAACCAGCTCCGGGGCACGCATTCAGTTACTGCGCAGCGACTGGAATAACCCGCAGCCCGACAAGACAATAGATCACATCACAGTGGAATCCAAAAACGAAGCAGGTATGTCTTTAGCCATTTTCGCCGTATCGGCAGACTGTCTACAGGAGAAATAACATGAAGCTGAGAATATTGCTGACATGCGCAATGATGATGAGCGGCACCTTAGTTATGGCACAAAATAACATATTGGCCAGTGATGGCTTTGAATACGCCTCAACAAGCCAACTATCGGATAACTGGGCAATATCAACGTCAGGCTTCACCAAACCTGTTTCGATTAAGCTGGGCACCAATATCGTGCGCGAGGGACGCAAAGCGCTGCAGATTAGTATGCCTTCGGTGACTGCCGAATCCAACGGCCGTATCGACTTCGATATCTACCCGAAGGTGTCGCTAGGCAGCGTCAAGCAGATTCGATTCTGGATGTATCTTGATAATCCGTCAGATATCGCTCAGTCGGGTATTCACTGCGGTAACAACGATTGGTCACAGGATTTTGCTAAGTTCGGCTTCACGAGAAATATAAAAGGTTGGCAGCGCGTTTCAATTTCAACAAGCGCCCTGGTGGTAAGCAGTGGAACCCCAAGCTGGAACTCGGTTAACCACATGCGCCTCACGTTCTGGTTTGCGAAAAGCGCAAAACCAGCAAAGATCATTCTGGACGACATGGTCTGGAGTGACAGTCAAGAAAGAGCTCAACAACTCAACGGCGATTGGTTCGAATAGAAAACAAGGAGACATAAAATGTATAGAATTGGTCAAGAAGAAATAGATGAAGTCGTAAAAGTGCTGCAATCAGGGCAGATGTTCCGCGTAGGCAGCCCTGATACAGGGCACCTCGGTGAGTGCGACAAGTTCGAAAAGGAATGGGGCGAAGTCCTTGGCTCCAAATATGTGTTGTTTATGTGCGGCGGCGGCACGGCCGCTCTCGTCTGCGCTTTGGCAGGACTAGGTATTGGGCCTGGTGATGAGGTCATCGTACCTGCATACACCTGGATGTCCACCGCAACATCGGTATTAACGGTAGGAGCCATCCCCGTATTAGCTGAAGTCGATGAGACCATGGCACTTGACCCAGATGACCTTGAGCGCAAGATCGGCCCCAACACAAAAGCGGTTATACCTGTGCATATGATGGGACGCCCTGCTAATATGGAGCGCATCTGCCAAGTAGCAGCGAAGCACGGGATAAAGGTGCTTGAAGATTCGTGTCAGATGGACGGCGGCTCGTATAAGGGCAAACGCACCGGCACCTGGGGCGATGCAGGCGCTTTCAGCTTTAACTGGTATAAGATACTCTCCTGCGGCGAAGGCGGATGTCTGGTAACAGATAACCGCAGCGTTTATGAAACAGCCGTCGCATTTGCCGATTCCGGAACAGCCTTCCGACCTGCAGCAGCAGAACTGAACATCCCCATATTTGTGGCTCAACAGTATCGAGCCGACGAAGTAATGGGTGCCATCATGCGTATGCAATTACGCAAAATGGACGGCATCCTTACCGATCTGCGGCATGCAGCACGACGTATCGAAGCGGCTACCAATGGCCAGCATGGTCTTCATGTCACCGCCAGCAACGACCGTGATGGAGACTGCGGCGTTGTAGTGTCCTACCAGTTCGCAGACTACGACACGGCATCGAACTTCCTTGCAGCCACCGGTTTGCCTGGTTACGTCGGCATCAACCACGGCAAGCACGTGTATGTAGAGTGGACTCCATTAGTGGAGAAGCGGATTATGCACCATAAAGCCATGAACCCCTTCTACTTCCCACAGAACCAAGGGCTGCGTGCAGATTATTCGCCCAGCGCATGTCCGAAGACACTGGAGCTGCTGCGCCGCACCGTGTTTATGCCGATGAACCCAGAACTGAAAGACGATCAGATCGACGCCATGGCTGAACAAATCGTAAACGCAGCCGCAAAGATCGGTCTATCGTAGGAAAAGAGCAAGGGTAAGACCAACGTATGAGTACACTATGTGCATCGCACATCGATGGAATTGACGGGGCACCGTCGCTCTTGCGGCTTCAAGGAAACTGGCGATTTAAACTTGACCCTCACTCTGTAGGCGTCAAAGAGGGTTGGTTCTCCAAGAAGCTGCCAGACACCATCAAGCTGCCGGGTTCTGTGGAACAGGCTGGTTACGGAAACAAAACCGAAACACCAACCATCGGTAAACTCACCCGGTTGCATACATATACCGGCATCGCTTGGTATCAGCGCGACGTCACCATCCCGCAGAGCTGGCAGAACATGCGGGTGGAGCTATTGTTGGAGCGCTGCTACTGGGAGAGCACTGTATATGTAGATGACCTGCGATGTGATATGCAGAATAGCCTAAGCACGCCGCACCTGCATGACTTAGGCAGCTTAACCCCAGGCAAGCACACCATCACCATCTGTGTTGACAACAGCTACAAGATACCTATCGGAACATGGACCAGTGCCATCACCGAAGATACGCAAGGCAACTGGAATGGTATCATCGGACGCATCGAACTGCGAGCCACTCATGCTGTGTGGATTAAGTCCGTTCAGGTTTACGCTGATCACCTAAAGGTTGATGTTGGCAACCTAACAAACAAATCGGCTGATGTCACCATCCTAAAACATCGCTGCTCCATTGCCACAGATGGCGCTTCCATCGAGATACCATACGTTGGTCGAACTCGTGCATGGGATGAATTTGCACCCACCATGCGCAGCATAGAGATACCGCTTCAGACAGAGCATTACCTTGATACCTATCGCGTGGAATACGGCAATCGGCGGTTAACAACAAAAGAGCGCCAATTCGTGCTTAACGGGCGCCCGATTTTGCTGCGAGGCGCCGTTGATGAAGGCGTCTACCCGTTAACCGGCTATCCGCCGATGGATAAGCCGTCGTGGCTGCAGATACTTCGCACTTGCAAGTCATACGGCTTCAACTTCATGCGCTTCCACTCCTGGTGCCCACCAGAGGCCGCCTTTGAGGCCGCAGATGAGCTAGGGTTCCTCTATCAAGTGGAGCTTCCGCTGTGGACGATGGACGCTCCCCATTATGGGGATCACCCTGTCCGCGACCAATGGATTCAAAATGAGCTCTCACGGATACTTGAAAGCTACGGCAACCACCCCTCTTTCGCCTTCATGGCAATGGGCAACGAATCGGCTGGTTCGCTTGACGCTTTGGTTGCTGAAGGACGCCGCCTCGATTCGCGCCGTCTATACCGCTGTGAAGGCGGAGCCGATGCGACACATGGTGACTACTTTGAGATTGGTCAGCGTGGCGTGATCGGCCCTCGCACCGATTGGGACAGATGGTCAGACTCGCCTGGTTGGATAGCAGGCACAGAACAGAAGTCAGCGGCATCGTCTGTGACAGTGCCAACATTTGCTCACGAAGTTGGCCAGTGGACGATGTATCCGGACTTTGCGGAGATACGCAAGTTCACAGGCACCACACGCGCATACAATTATGAGGGCTACCGCAGCCAACTCTCCGAGCACCACATGCTGGATCTCGCCGATAAGCTGCATAGGGCCAGCGGGGCGTTAAGCCTTGCTTTATACAAAGATGAGATTGAGGCCAGCTTCCGCACATGGCCATATGGCGGTCTACAAATACTGGAAGCCCGTGATTACCCCGGTCAGGGCACTGCGATCGTTGGTTGGCTTGATGCGTTCTGGCAGTCGAAAGGGTTGATTACTCCTAAACAATTCCAGCAGTTTTGCGCTCCGACGGTTTGTCTGCTAAGGATGTCATCCAGAATCTTCCGCGCCGATCAGCGATATGAGGCTTCCGTCGAGATATCGCATTATGGCGCTAAAGACATCCAGACATCGGCTACATGGAGCATCACTGACGCTCAAGGCAATACTATTGCCAAAGGAAGTTTTCCCGAAGCCACAGTAAAAACCGGACGCATCACGTCGCTTGGGCGCATATCGGCCTCGTTGAGCAGCGTGAAGGCGCCCAACAAGCTGCTGGTAACACTCAGTGCTGCCGGCACCTCCAACTCGTGGAATATCTGGGTTTATTCTGCGGAACTGCCATCGGAACCCAGCAATGTGCTGATCGCCCACCAGTTTGATGACACTGTCATAGAAGCCTTGCACACCGGACGACGAGTGGTGTTGCTCTCTTCTCCGCGCGAAGGCATAATTCAGCCTCAGCCTATGATGTTCGGGCCAGATTCGCTCCGGCGTTTTGAAGCCGTACAACCTGGCCGCAATGCCCTTCCCGGCAGCTTCACGCCGTGTTTCTGGAACATGAGACTGTTCAACCAGATCGGCACCCTCGGTCTGCTGTGCAACCCGAAGCATCCCGCTCTATCAGCATTTCCGACAGATGATCACAGCGACTGGCAATGGGCGGATCTACTAGGCCGATTCTCAGCAGCAGATTCGTTCCACGTGGCTGGAGCCCCGCCGTCGGTCTACGAGGGTTGGGAGCGAGGCGCCGGCGATGTGTCATACCGATCAAAGGCAGTGATACTGGACGAAACGCCGCCCGACTACCGCCCCATCGTGCAGGTCATCGATAACTACGAACGCAACTCAAAACTGGGTGTTATCTTTGAAGCACGCGTATCTGCGGGCCGTTTACTAGTATGCGCCATGGACCTAGATACCGATATAGAAAACCGGCCGGCCGCCAAGCAGTTGAGAAGCAGCTTACTGGCCTATGCGTCAAGCAACGCATTTAACCCATCTCACCAACTGTCCGAAGAACTCTTAGTGAGAATGCTAACTGCGTGATATAAACACTAAATAACGAGGGATTATCTTGGAACTCTTTGACTGCAATATCTGTGTGGGATTACCTACACGCGGTGCGTCATTGGCCCACTGTGAGCGCGATGATGTGCTAAATATGATGACTGGTCATGGTATCAGCAAGGCACTGGTCTGGCATATCGCTCAACACGACTCCTCACCTCAGACGGGAAATGTGCTGGCTTCTGAGACGATAGCCAACCACCCCAATTTGCACGGCTGTTGGTCGATACTTCCTCCCCAAACAGATGAAATTATCACACCGCATTTCTTTAAAGAAATGCATGACAACCGCATCGCCGCATTGAGAACAATGCCGATACGGCATTATTACATGCTAAATCGAGTGGTGTTTGGCAAGTTCCTTGATGAAGTCACCGAACGCCGCATTCCGGTGTTGATCTCACTGGAGTATGGCGCTGATTGGCCCGCGGTTTATACCCTCATGGCCGATTTCCCGAACCTGCACTGCATTGTGTGCGACATCGGGGTTTGGAGCCAGACGAGATACATATTCCCATTGTTGGAAGCATACCCTAACCTAAAGGTGGAGACTAGTCTACTTTCTCTCACCGCTTCTGGGCTTGAGGTAGGTGTGAGCAAGTATGGAGCTGAGCGTTTTGTCTTCGGAAGCGGTTACCCTGCACGCAGCGCAGAGGCGGCATCGCTTGACCTTAGGCATTCAGAGCTAACAGAGCAGCAACGCAGTCAGATCGCCTGCGGTAATATGCAGAAAATGATCGATGAGGTGCAGTGGTGAGCTTACTAGAGGCCTTTCGAAATCACAAAGTAGTCGATGACTGCCCTATCTACGACCTTCATGGTCACTGGGGATCTGAGTATGGCTTGCACCTGCCAATGGATCAGGAGCTGCCAGCTATCGAGTATCTGAAAACATCAGGTGTTAAGAAGCTAGTCTTTTGTCACCATGACACGCTCTTCTGCCCAGAACACGGGAATCAGCCGGGCATAGACGCAGCACGCAGACATCCTGAGTATCTGCGCTGCTACTGCGGCATCAATCCCAACTACCCGGAGCTTATCAAGCGTGATCTGCAGCACTTCGACGACAACGCTGATGTTTACGTCGGCTTTAAGTTCCTTTCGGAGTATCACCAGATTGCACTTGATGACGACCGGTACCGCCCAGCCTTGGAGTTCGCAGATTCCAGGGGTTTACCGATTCTGATGCATACATGGGCATCAACAGGATTATGCGGTGCGGAGAAAATCGCCAAGACCGCCGAAAAATACCCGCACCTTAACCTACTGATGGGCCATTCGCTGCACGATGAATGGCAGCAAGCCGCACGGCTGGCACATGATTACCCCAATATCTACTGCGAGCTCACGGCTGTTCTAGATGAACGGAATGCCGTGGAGCAGCTTGTGAACGGAGCAGGATCCCAAAAAGTCGTCTACGGCACCGACTTTCCTTGGTTCAGCGAGTACTACTATATCGGAGCACTGCTCGATGCCGACATCACGGATGAAGACCGGCGCAATATCTTCTACCGCAACGCACAGCGGTTGATCGCCTTCTAGCCGATGATGTACTAGGAGCATCTGATGCAGAATGAAAAGCTGGCGCAGTGGGTCACCACTCAGACCGAGAGCCCGGATATCACTGCCGTTCGCTGCCGTCTGAGCGGGCATCTGCCGCCAGCTTTTGATATCGCCATGCTCCGCGTGGTCGCCAGCGACCTGTACCGCGTATGGCTGAATGGCAAACCGGTAGGCATCAGTGAGGACTGGCAAGGCACAAACTGGCGCGTTACGGGTATGGCTAAACCTGGTTTGAACACCATTGATATCGAAGTGCAGGCCAGGAAGACCAATGCTGCCAATTGCTGGCTCTACCTGGATAAGGCGCTGCCAGAGCCCACATCGCTGACTCAGTTGGAGTTTTCTATACGTGATATGCGGTTTTACGAGTGGGTGTATGTGCAGTTCATCGATGTTTCTGGCCGGCTGAGCGGTTATATCTGCCCGGAAGTAGGACGCGCCGACCTCATGTTTGACGCCTCTGGTGCGCAAAGAACGCTGCGATTCAACCCTCGCACCGAAACGCAATTCTCACCCAACAAAGACTTCGACTGGACCAAAGTGAGTAAGCTCCGCTTACGCATCGATCAAAAAGATGTGCCCGCTCACCCCAAAGGGGCGTTCTCCCTCTCTTCAGTGCGGGTGAACGGCGAGCTGTTGAACCCATCTGATTGGACAGTCACACCGGGGCAGGGTTCAGTTGCCTCAGAGTTGCATCTGAGTGAAGGCGAACTGCAGTGCAGCTACCACTTCAATTCTCTACCCGAGTGCAGCCTGCTGTGTGAGCTGGCAGTTGCCGATAAGCAAGGTGTGAAACTCGCACAGATCATCAGCGACGAGAAGACGGCTGCCGATCATGGCACTCCCCGTTTGGCGAAATCCACACTGTTTCCCAATTGGATGACCTACCTCCCCGCACGGGTCAACGACATGCTTGATGAAGGCACAGCCCCCTGCCGCACGCATTTAAGCCTAAGCACATCAGCACGAAAAGAGCTGTATGAGCAGAATGAGGAGATTGGGTTATCTGTTGCAATTCATAGCTTTGACAAACCCGATGACACCCAGGTGCAGTTGGAACTAGAGCAGTGGAACGGGGTACGCATGACCGTGCCCTCTGTGCGATGTCTGCCTTATGATAAGGGGCAGTCTTGTGCCCAACTGACACTGCCGAAGCTCGCCGAAGGTCTCTATCGTGTCACTGCTCGCAGCCGCAGCAACACAGCAACAGCCGCATTTGCAGTGCTTCCCAAAGGTCAGACATCCATCTCATCGCTGCTGCCAAAACTCAAGCCATATACCCAACGCAAACAACTGCTGGGAGCTACCGACTATGCCTATATGGTGCATCAACCCGCGTTCCTGTGGAGCTGCCGAGAAATGGGACTGAACCTGTGGGTGGCGCACATCACACCATTGGAGACACAGACCGGTGTGACAGACGATCTGTGCGCTTTCTGTAAAGCCACCGGAACTCACTTCACCTTTAACGTTGAGATGCCCAACTACACACCGGTCAGCAACAGCACCAACGGCAAGAACAGCTTTGACGCTGCTGACGGCTGCTTCCGCTGGGACGTAGACGCCGACACCCTGCGCAAAGCCGCAGCAACCGGCGTATTCGAAGGCGTCACTTACGACGAATCGGAGCATATGCAGCTTAGCCGTAACGGCTACAGCCAACTTCCGGAGCCTAACCGCAAGCCGTTTTATGTTGAGACCACGGGATTATCTCTGCACGATGCCTATGCGGTGTTTAAGAAAGCAGTGAGCCGGCTCGTTAAGCGTAATTCTCAGTATGGTGCTAAGATGCTCGTTGAAAGTGTGTTTCCAGCATTATGGGCTCCGATGGCCGAGTGCGGTATGACCCTTGTGCCGAAACTGCTGAAAGAGGATGTGCATCCTGTGGTGCTTGCAGAAGCACTGGGTGCAGCCATACAACACAACGCAAAGCTGTGGTTCAGTCCCGACCTTTGGTATTACGGTGACCTGCCAGGACACAGTGCCCGATACATGCAGATGGCCATGCGCTGCTGTCATTTGGCCGGTGTGGACACCTGTTATGTGGAATCCGCCACAAAGATGTATTCGCTGAACGGCAGCAGTTACACACTCACTCGCCATGGCCGTGTGCTTAAAGAGCACTATACACATTGGATCCCGGCACATCCGCGTAACTATAGCTATCGCGATTACCAGCCCGAGGTGGCGATCGTGCGCTTCCCTGACAGCGACTGGGGGCAAGCAAGCTGCAACTACTGGGATTACCTATATGGCGCGATGAACCTGCACTCCAACCCGCAAACCCGTGATCATCTGCAGGTGTGGTCGCTGTTAACCGACAGCGTGCTTAATGGTCGTGCCGTAAACTTCAACGGAGAGCCGGTGTCCCCTCCACATGCTTACCAAATATGGCGGTTCAGTATACCTTCTGCGCCTGTTGTGGTGTATGACCATAATGTTGGATATAAGCATCTGAAGGATGTGAAAGTGATCTTCGCCTGCGGCGCAGAGCTGTCAGAGCAAACCGTCGACGCCCTTCAAAACTGCGTGAAGGCAGGTGCAGTGTGCTTCATCAGCAAGCATCTTGCACCAGTATGTATTCAGCCAGTGGGCAGCGTACTGTCAGCGCGAATACCCGAAGGCAAGGGGGCATGGGTGGTGATGAGCGAGTTCACCCATGAAGCAATGACACCATACAAGCAGCTTCTGCCGAAGAATGATGGCTCTATGTGGCTGCGGTTCAAAAACAAGCGGGTCAAAGTCGGGTGACGACGCACACAGCAGTGGCTGATTTTAGGTTTTAGCTCGGTCGAATGTGACTGATTCGACCGATTCGACTGATTCGACCGATCCGTCCGATTTCACCAGCTTAACTAATGAACACCTGCACCCCCCATTAATGTGCCCTACCATCCGCGTTCATTCGCGTTTATTTGTATTCATCTGCGTTAAGTATTCACCCGCACTCATCGGCGTTCTTCCGCAGTAAAAGCCCCCTTCCTTTTCGGTGAAAGTTAGTGTAGACTAAAATCATGAGCGAAAACAAACATTCCAGTGATAATCTAGAGCCCCCTTCCCATAAGGCGGCATTGGTTGGCAACCCCAACGTCGGTAAAAGCCTGCTGTTCAACAGGCTGACCGGTCGTTATGTGACGGTATCCAACTACCCTGGCACCACGGTGGAAGTCAGCCGAGGCTCCTGTTTGATCGATGGATACCGTTGGGAGATTGTTGATACTCCCGGAATGTATTCCTTTGCCAGCATCACCGAGGAAGAACGCGTCGCCAGGGATCTGCTTATCGACGAACAAGCCGATGTGGTGATCCATGTGGTTGATGCAAAGAACCTAGAACGCCAAATGCCGTTGACACTTCAGCTCATTGAAGCTGGA
>CAZFLA010000096.1:0-13353 GCA_964519405.1 uncultured bacterium | reverse complement strand
ACATCCGCCTTACCTTCAAACATTTCACGACCCTCAATGTTGCCCATGAATGGCAGATCGGAGGCACGGAGCAGATGATTGGCAGACTTTACGAGTTGGTTGCCTTTACTGTCCTCTTCCCCATTACTTAGCAAGCCGATTTTAGGCTCTTTTATACCAAGAATGATCTGAGCATATACCATGCCCATAACAGCAAATTCAACAAGGTGGGTGTGGTCACAGTCCACATTTGCGCCGGCATCAATCAGCACGTAATGGCCTTTTGCGGTTGGCATGGGGACTGTAATAGCAGGTCTATCAACGCCGGGTATGCGTCCGATAATCAGCGCACCGACTGCTAGAGCCGCACCGCTGTGTCCTGCAGAGAAAAGGCCATCGGCTTGGCCTTCTTTTACGAGACGAGCACACACAACCAAGGAAGCATCTTTCTTCTTTCGGATCGCAGTAACCGGACTTTCGTCCATTTTGATAACCTGCGTCGTATGCTTGAATATGATGTTATTTGGTAGTGTGCGCCCTCTCAGGCACTCACGCATTAGTGATTCATCACCAACCAAAATCCATTCGGCTTCAGGGTTCCTTTCCGCTGCAGCCAGAGTGCCAAGTACAATTTCAGAAGGAGCATGGTCTCCGCCCATGCCATCAACGGCGATACGCGGTTTCCTGTTGGATATAGGCATTCGAAATGTCCGGCGGCCTATTCCTGGGATGCCTTAGGCTGCTTAACAGGAACAGCTTGTCGGCCATTGTACCAGCCGCAAACAGGGCAAGCAGTATGAGAAACGCGAGCACCGGGGCAGTCTGGATTGCCGCCAGGGCACTTGCTGGCAACCACGGTTACAGCAGACAGAGTAAAGTGCGTCCGTCGCTTAGCGCCGCGGGCGTGCGAGTGTCGTCTTTTTGGCAGGGGCATTGTATAGTCTCCTCAGTTGGTTATAAATTCAAATCTTCATCATCGCTAGGCTCATCATCTTCATGAACAAGCTTAGCAAGGTCTGTCCATCTTAGTGGCGCATCATCATCACTATCTTTGCATCCGCAAGGACCGTCATTCAGATCAGCGCCGCATTTTTGGCAAATTCCTTTGCAGTCCGGCGAATGCAAGGGCTGAAGCGGTATCTCCATAAGAAGTAACTGCCGCAGTAGCTCCGATAGGTCAAACACGTTGTCATCAAATAGAAGCTCATCATCTTCGTCCATCGGCGTGATAACGGCCGTCGTAGGACCGCCATGTCCGCCGCCATAAACTACATTTGCTGCTTCATCAACGGCAACAATCGTCGATACTACGATGGGTTTTAAGCATCTGCTGCAAGGCAGCAATAATTCAGCATTCACCCGACCGCGTATCAGCAAACAGTCGCCAGTATTAGAAAAAGTGATGTTTCCTGTAACAGCACTTGCCAGTTCCACTTCAGGAACCGTACCAGGAGCTTCATTGACTTCGTAGTTGTATACTGCCCCTGGCTTCAGAACAACTTCATTAAGATCAAGCCTCATATCTGAACCTCCAAGGGCAATCGAAACTCGAGGCGACCAAAAATCGCCTATTTATTATATCACGCTTTTACGCCAACACTTTTTTTGGCATTTGTCAATTTCATTGTTTCCTGTGCGATGACTCGTTCTTCATCGGTAGGCACCACATATATCTTGACTTTGCTTTCAGGAGTGCTGATGCGTCGCTCTTGTTTACTGCGCGGTTCGTTAATTGCAGGGTCGATAGATACGCCCAAATAAGTTAGTGAAGAGCAGACACGCTCGCGCACTAACGGGCTGTTTTCACCGATACCGCCAGTAAATGCAATGGCATCTAGACCGTCCATAGCGGCGGTATATGCCCCTACATATTTTAGGATGCGGTAACAGAAGATATCAAAAGCTAACCGTGATTTGGGATCACCAGCCATGTAGCGGTCTTCCACATCACGCATGTCAGCCACACCGGCGATAGCCAGCAGGCCGCTCTGTTTGTTGATCAGCTTGTCTAGTCTATCGGCATCCCATCCCTGGGTTCTTTGCAGATACACCAATACGGCTGGATCGATGTCACCGCAGCGGGTTCCCATCATCAAACCTTCAGCTGGTGTCAGTCCCATGGAAGTATCAATGCACTTTCCGTCTACTACAGCCGCAACACTAGATCCATTACCAAGATGGCAGCAAACAACCTTACTGCCAGATGTAATTCCTTCGTTCTTACGCAGGATGTCAACCATGCGTCCGGACACATAGAAGTGGCTGGTACCATGGAAGCCATATCGGCGAATACTGTGATCTTTGCGAAGATTTTCTGGAATAGGGTAAGTGTAGGCGTAGTCGGGCATCGTCTGATGGAAGCCAGTATCAAATACGGCAACCTGAGTAGCATGCGGAGCTTGTTTCATACAAGCACGGATTCCCTGCAGGTTAGCAGGATTATGCAGCGGGCCTAATGGAACGCATGCATCAATAGTGCTGATTACATCGCGATCAATAATCACCGGTTCGGTCATCCACTCGCCGCCATGCAGAACACGGTGACCAATGGCTTCTATCTCAGCGACATTCACTTTCACAGGGTTAGCAGGATCTGTTAGCTGTGCAAACATCTTTTCCACAGCGACATTATGATCAGGGGTATCGGCTTGGCCGATACGCTCAACAATCCCTTTAGCTAGCTCAGCATCGTCCTCAAAGAGACGATATTTTAACGACGAGCTGCCGCAGTTGATAACTAGGATCTTCAATCTATTATTCTCCGTATCGTAGATTATGGTCTCCTTGGCGTCTCGTTACCGGGATCGCTGTGAAGGCCCTAGCTGCTCCTTGCCACGTTGCACGGTATTTAATGACTTAGAAAGGTACTCTTCCACACGATTTAATACATCGCGAGCGTATTCATCTGCACCGTTTCTGAGGTCGTAAGATTTCGCTTCAGCTTCAGCGACAATCTGGTTAGCCCGGTCCATGGCTTGAGCTACAATAGTATTTTGTTCAACCATAGCGGCAGACTGTTGTGTGGCATCATCAAGCATTTGCTGTGCTTGCGACTGCGCTAGTGACAAGCTCCGCTGAGCCTGGTCATTAGCGTTTTCGATAATCATGTCCTGCCGTTGTATGATACTTTGAGCTTTCTGTATTTCCGTGGGAATAGTAGCCTTTAGGCGTTCTAAAGCAGCATAGCATTCGTCAAGATCCAGACCAAACACAACAATGCTGCCTAAATGCCGAGCACCATCCAGATATGCTTTTAGGTCTTCGATAATACCAAGGGTTTCGTATTTTTCAGGCATATTAGTCCTCCGGCTCTTGCTGTACTGACGAGTATTTGGAGTAGAGCAAGGGTTCTACTGCGGACGGCACCAGCCCGCTTACACTACCACCTAAACGTGCGATTTCCTTCACTACCCGAGAAGCCAGGAAAAGATATTCGGATGATGTCATCATAAATACCGTCTCCACCTCAGGGCACAACCGCGCATTAGTAAGTGCCATTTGAAGCTCATACTCGAAATCACTTACGGCTCGTAGCCCTTTGATGATGACATGGCATCCGCTTTTCACAGCATAGTCTACCAACAGACCATCAAAGTTCTCGATTTTAACATTCGGTATATCCGCACAAGCCTCTTCAAGCAAACGCATCCGCTCCTGGACACTAAACAGAGGCGTTTTTGATGAATTTGGAGCCACCGCAACTATTAGTGTATCGAAAAGCTGCGCGCTGCGCTTAATTATATCTAAGTGTCCGTTAGTAACAGGGTCAAACGACCCTGGATATATTCCTTTTTTCATGGTATACCTTTATGAAGTATAATGGGATTAGCTCACAGATGCCAACTGTGTTCTATCTGCCCTTTGGTCCAGCATCCATTTTACGCCCTGGTTCTCTTGCATCGCTAGATTTGGATCTCGCGCGATGACCTCAAATGCATCCTCACGTGCCATCGCCAATAAGTGTTGGTCTTCGATGATATTCGCTATCCGCAGAGTAGGCACCCCACTCTGTCGCGTTCCTGTTAACTCACCTGGGCCACGCAGCCGCAGATCCTGCTCTGCGATCACAAACCCATCATTCGTGCGTACAAGAACATCAAGCCGTTCCTTAGCCACTTCTGAGTTAGATTCGGTAATCATCACACAAAAGCTTTGATGATCACCACGGCCTACACGTCCGCGAAGCTGATGAAGCTGAGCAAGCCCGAAGCGTTCCGCGTCCTCAACCACCATGACGGTGGCGTTCGGAACATCCACCCCCACCTCAACAACCGTAGTAGACACCAGAACATCGATATTACCGGAGCGGAACTCCTCCATGACATGCTCTTTGTCGGCCTGCTTCAGCTGACCATGCAGCACGCCGATCTTATACTCAGGAAGGATATCCGATTGCAGCTCTAGTGCTAACGCCTCGGCAGCTTGTTTCTGCAGCTTGTCCGATTCCTGTACAAGAGGACACACCACATACGCCTGCTGATGGTTACTCAACAGCTTTCGAACCGCTTCATATACTTCTGCGCGTTGACTGTGCCATTTCATGTGGGTCTTAATGGGCTTACGCCCTGCAGGCATCTGATCAATAACAGATAAGTCGAGGTCACCATATACAGTCATCGTTAATGTACGGGGTATCGGTGTAGCTGTCATAACTAAAACATCAGGGTTATCACCCTTATTCATGAGTGCCGCTCTTTGCAGCACTCCGAACCGGTGCTGCTCATCGATGACGACTAAACCCAGTTTATTGAACTCCACGCCCTCTTGTATCAACGCATGGGTACCCACCACAATTTGGCTGACACCATTAGCCAAACGCTCGCGAAATGCCTTTTTACGGGTTGCCGTTAGGCTGCCAACCGCCAGATCCACCACAACACTGCACTTACTAAATAACCTTGCTAACCCCATGAAGTGTTGACTAGCTAATATCTCCGTAGGTGCCATCAACGCTGCTTGGCGCCCATTTTCCACACAAGCCAACATCGCGGCCGCAGCAACTGCTGTTTTGCCGGAACCCACATCTCCCTGCAGCAGACGGTTCATTGGCACGTCTTTGCGCATATCTGACCATATTTCGTCGATAACCCGCTGCTGAGCGTTAGTTAATGTGAATGGCAGAAGCTGGTTGAGACGTGTTCTCATCTGATCAGCATTGATTGCAAAGGGCGCCTTATGCGTCAATTTTACTTTTTGTTTCTGCAGAGCCAGGAAGACTTGCAGAGAGAAAAACTCATCATACACAAGCCTGTCACGAGCTGGAGCGGTGTCATTCATATCCTGCGGAAAATGAATTCGTTGTAAAGCCTCTCGAGGTGTTAGCAACCCTCTTCTAGCGATCAGTTGTTGGGGCAGATATTCATCAATAAGCGATCCATACAGAGCCAATGCGTTGTATACTGCCAACCGGATACGTGCTTGCTGCAGCCCCTCCGTCGATGGGTAGACAGCCACAATCCGAAGTTGGGCATCTTCGTCAGCTTCATCAAGTTCTTCCCACTCCGGTGTGTTCATCTGCCAGTAGTAGCTGCCTTGTTGAACGAGACCATAAACTACAAGTGTATGTTCTTTTTTCTTCCACAGGGTGTCACGCATATAGGGTTGATTGAACCACACCAACTCCAAAGAACCTGATCCATCATTGATAACGGCGCGTGTAATGCGAAACCCTCGGCGAGTTTCGCTGTTCTCTACTGCGATAAGTTTGCCTTTGACGGTGTTATATTCACCAGCGACAACATCAGCAAGCCGGCGAAGGTGGGAGCGGTCCTCGTAACGCGTGGGGATATGCATTAACAGATCGTATACGGTTTCTATCTGCAGTTTCTTCAGCTTAGCGGCAACACTGGCGCCAACGCCTTTTAAATACTGAACATCATCAGATAATGCCAATTTGCGAGTTTGTTTTGGTGCTTTGCTCGTGCTGCTAGACTCGTCAGTCACCGATAACATTCCTCATTTTGTTCGTTCTGATGGCTGTATTGTATGATTCATTTCGTGTTTTTGTCAAACAGTATGTAGCTATGTCTTTTGAGCTTGGGCAACAAACCGCATCATTTCGCTGACATCCGGTATATCACCTACGTTCTTTCCGCTCCTTATAGCCTTTACAACGCCTTGAGTATCAACAAGCACCGCTGTGGGAACAACCAGCGCACCTCTGGATAACACACCCGATATTCGGTATCCCTTTTTCATCGCCTTTACTAAGCGGTTGACTGCACCAGGATTGAACATCGCCAAAGGAGTAGCCTTAGAAATGCCGTAAGCATGATAACTGCTCATGTCCGGATCTGCCAAGCAATAGTGCCAGTAATCGCCTTTAGCGTAGAACTCGCTGGCTTTCGATGGGTTCGTAGGCACTATAGAGATAAAGCGTATTTTGTGAGCCTCAAGTTGCTCAACACAACAATCAAGACGCCTAAAAGCCTGATTGGTGAAAATCGAACCGATGTGTCGGTGGAAGAACAACACTACTGAACTATTCGCCCACAGATTACTCAACATCACGGTGTCACCATGCAGATCATATAGCTCAATATCGCAGGCTTTTTGGCCAACTGCAACTTTCATTTGCTTCTCCGATATAAAGGTAGTTACCAACAGAGAACTTGCATCGTTATGTTAAATCAACAGTGAATATAAACTCGATGAATCTGTTTGAATATTATCGTTTCTTTTCAGGTATCTTAACCATTAATTTGGTTAAGATACCCATATATTACATGAAATTGTGTATGAAGCCAATACTAATGGTTTTCATAATGATTGACAGCCTATTTCAACACAGGTAGAATGAAACGGACCGTGACATGTCGACTTCAAACGTTCGGAGGTCCTATCGTGACAGACATATTTAAGTGTGTAGACACTCTTGAAATAGATGGCAAATCTTACCAATACCTAAGTTTACCTTTTCTATACAGCAAATATCCCCGTGCAGAAACACTGCCCTATTCCATACGCGTATTGCTGGAAAATCTGCTCCGAAGCTTACACAAAGGAACCATCAGCAGCGAGTCTGTCAGCCAGCTCGCCGCATGGGGTACCGAAAACGCACCTGCCGAAATACCATTCATGCCAGCTCGCGTGCTCATGCAAGATTTTACAGGCGTGCCCGCAATGGTTGACTTGGCTGCTATGCGCAGTGAAGTGGCGCGAAGGGGTGATGACCCGCTAAAGATCAACCCACTGGTGCCCGTTGACTTGGTCATCGACCACTCGCTGCAGGTAGACGAGTTTGGCTCAGATGAAGCATATACAGCGAATGTTTCGAAGGAGTACCAACGGAACTCTGAGCGGTACCGCTTCCTGAAATGGGCACAAAGTGCTTTCAGAAATGTACGCATCGTGCCGCCAGGGATGGGCATCTGCCATCAGGTCAACCTGGAATACCTCAGCCCGCTGGTTCATGTGGATACAAACGACGACGTATCCATGCTTTACCCCGATACCTGTATTGGCACCGACAGCCACACGACCATGATCAACGGATTGGGTGTTATGGGCTGGGGTGTTGGCGGTATCGAGGCAGAAGCCGTGATGCTGGGTCAACACTATGTGATGCCCTGCCCTGAGGTAGTCGGAGTAAGACTTACCGGTAAACTTCCTGAGGGAATCACTGCCACCGATTTAGTGCTGACCATAGTGGAGATGCTGCGCAAGCTGAACGTCGTTGGCAAATTCGTTGAATATTTCGGCAGCGGCGTCAGCGAGCTGAGTTTGGCCGATCGCGCCACTTTAGCTAACATGGGGCCTGAATATGGCGCGACTATGGGCTACTTCCCCGTAGACGAAAAGACCATCAGCTATATGCGGCAAACTGGCCGATCGGAAGCGACATGCAAAATCGCAGAAGCCTATTTCCGTGCACAGCGCTTGTTCGTCACCGAGGATTCTCCAGAGCCGACCTATACTAAAGTCGTTGAGCTTGACCTCAACACCGTGCAGCCCAGCCTAGCTGGTCCAAAACGGCCTCAAGACCGCATCGCTCTGGCAAACATGAGCGAAAAGTTTGAAAATGCGTTAACCGCACCGGTCAAGGAGCGAGGTTTTGAGCTGCCCAGCGACAGCACCACTGCCGTCGCTGATGTTGATGGTCACGACTACAAACTGCAGCATGGCGACGTAGTCATCGCCGCTATTACCAGCTGCACAAACACAAGCAACCCCAGCGTATTAGTTGGCGCTGGTCTTCTGGCTAAGAAAGCAGTTGCTGCCGGCTTAACCACCAAACCATGGGTAAAAACGAGCCTCACACCAGGTTCTCGTGCAGTCACTGAGTATCTCAAAGCTGCCGGCGTCATGCCCGCTCTGGAAGCACTAGGCTTTCATGTCGTAGGATATGGCTGTGCTACTTGCATCGGCAACAGCGGCCCATTGGCCTCTGAGATTGTGGACGCCATCAAGCAGAAGAACCTCATCGCAGCCAGCGTTCTCAGCGGAAACCGCAACTTCGAGGGCCGCGTCAGCCCGCACACTCGTGCTAACTACCTAGCAAGTCCGCTATTGGTTGTGGCATATGCGTTGGCTGGCAATGTCAAGCTTGATCTGCTCACCCAACCGATCGGCACTGCCAGCGATGGTAAGCCCGTATACCTCAAAGATATCTGGCCTACCCAGCAAGAGATACATGACGCTTGCGCAACGAGCGTTGTTCGCGAGCTGTTTGAAACTCAGTATGCCAAGGTATTTGCAGGTGATGAGTTCTGGCAAGCGCTGGAAGCACCAACAGGTGATGTATACCAGTGGGATGCTGACAGCACATATATCCAAGAGCCCCCCTATTTCATCAACTCATCGGAGATGACCGAGGACTCCATATCAGGGCTTAAGCCGTTGGCCGTGTTTGGTGACAGCATCACCACAGACCACATTTCGCCAGCAGGATCATTTGCTGCGACAACTCCTGCTGGGCTGTATCTGCAGAAGCTGGGTGTGAAGCCTGTTGATTTCAACAGCTACGGTGCGCGCCGTGGTAATCACAATGTGATGATGCGCGGAACCTTTGCTAACATTCGCATCAAGAACATGCTATTATCCGACGTCGAAGGCGGATACAGCATCATGCCCGACGGATCGCAAGCACCGATATACGATGCAGCTATGGCATACCAGGCCAACAAGACGCCCTTGATGGTGATCGCAGGCAAGGAATATGGCACTGGCAGTTCACGTGACTGGGCGGCAAAAGGCCCATTCCTGCTGGGTATGCGCTTAGCTCTTGCAGAGAGCTTTGAGCGTATCCACCGCAGCAACCTCATCGGTATGGGTGTGTTACCAGTTCAGTTCTTGGCTGGTGAAAACCGCGAAAGCTTGGGGCTAACAGGCAGCGAATGCTACAGCGTATCAGGCTTAAGCAAGCTGGCTCCAAAGATGACGTTGAAAATGACAGCGACATCGGCTGATGGATCCGAAAAGCACTTCGATGTCATTTGCCGAATTGATACCCCTGCCGAAGTTGATTACTATCGTGCAGGTGGTATTCTGCAAATGGTAATGAACAAACTAACGCGTGACAACTAGATATCGTTCGTGGTAAAATACATGTTGCGTGCGCCGCATGAGTGTACGTACAACTTAGGAGACATATTATGAAGGCCGGTATTCACCCAGACTATAAACTCTGTAAAGTATCTTGCGCTTGCGGAAATACTTTCATGACGCACAGCATGACTGAAGAAATCCGCGTTGAAATTTGCGCGAACTGCCATCCGTTCTTCACCGGCAAGTCCAAACTTATGGACACAGCAGGTCGTGTTGAAAAGTTTATGAAGCGCTATGGTATGAAACAAGACAAGTAGTTTCTACTCAGCTTACAGAATTTGGGCGGAAGCACGTGCTTTCGCCCTTTTCTTTACCTTTAGGGAGGGGTTTTCATGGCAGATCAAAACAGTCGTCCGCCATATGGTGGGCAAGCCATCATAGAGGGTGTGATGATGCGCGGGCGTCACGTCTTTGCTGTTGCCTGTCGTAAGCCCGATGGCTCTATTGCCTTGGATTCTGAAGACCTGAACCTCTCTTGGTTATCCAAACTTTCTTGGATGCAGCGGCCTTTTTTACGAGGCACCTTCGCTCTCATCGACTCCATGGCGCTTGGAGCTAAAGCGCTGCGCTTCTCAGCAAACATTCAGCTTGAAGAAGAGACAAAACAGCAAGAAGCGAAACAAGACAAGAAATCCAACAATATTAACGACATTGCCGTTGCGGGAACTATGATTCTTGGACTTGTCTTTGGCATGCTGTTGTTTGTAGTTCTGCCCACCGCGCTAACAGGTCTGCTCGACAAAACATGGCACGATAAGCCATTTTTACTAAACCTGCTTGACGGAATAGTAAAGGCAGTGATCTTCTTGCTTTATATCTTGCTGATCAGCCGTATGAATGAGATCAAACGGGTATTTGAATACCATGGTGCAGAACATAAAGCCATCAATACCTGGGAATCGGGTGAACCGCTTGATATGGAGCATGCCCTTAAACAGACCCGCATCCACCCACGATGCGGAACTAGTTTTATTGTGGTGGTTTTGTTTGTCAGCGTGATTGTGTTCTCACTGCTTGGTCGCCCTGCTGTTTATATCCGTATTCCGCTCCATTTACTGCTCATGCCGGTCGTTGCCGGTATCAGTTATGAAGTCATCCGCTTAGCCGGTAAGTATCGATCGCAGCTTTGGGCGCGCATATTAGTTGCGCCAGGATTAGCCAGTCAACATATCACCACACGTGAGCCAAGCGCAAATATGGTGGAAGTGGCGCTGACCGCTCTTCAAGCCGTAGTCGACCGTGAGCAAGCAGCAATTACCGAAGCAGAACAACAAGCCGTTTCTGCAGGTTCAGCTAGCGACTAGTTCTGAAGCGCGTCAGCAATCCAGTTCAGTCTGTGCTGCTGTTCGGAGCCGAACACTTCAATAATATCAATACGCCCATTTGCTTCTGGCGCGAATAGCACCAGATATTGCTCTGCTGCGACAGTTAACCGCTGCACTTTACCTGCATTTACTGCTTCGCTGGGTCGGCCGAAATAACACATCTCACGCTGTTTTACTTCCACAAACACGATCAACTCGTCTACTTGTGCGATGATATCAACTTCATATGCTCCGCACTTCCAATTACGCTGCAGAATGACGGCTCCGTGTTGCTGCAGATAACCGCAGGCGGCATCCTCTGCCCAAGCACCTTTACGAGCTGCCATCGAAATCAAGCTCCAGCTGCTTCAGAAACCCGCAGAAGCTAACTCTATGTATAGGGGTTAAGCCGAGTTGCTTCAGAGCATCGCGGTGCATCTTGGTAGCATATCCCTTATGTTTCGATAGACCATAGCCTGGAAACAACCGATCTAGCCGTTCCATTAACATGTCGCGCGTCACCTTAGCCACGATCGAGGCGGCACTAATCGCCGGATCAATGGCATCACCGCCGACAATGCACTCAGCAGGAATAGAGAGATCCTTCGGCAGCGTATTGCCGTCGATGTGTAGGTATGTCGGAACAGGGCTGCACTTGTCGGCAGCACGCTTCATCGCAAGCATGGCCGCCTGCAGGATATTAATCTGTTCGATTTCTTCCACTGTAGCCAAGCCAATACCAACAGAAACAGCGTTTTGAAACACCCAATGGCATCCCATGTTACGTTGAGCAGCAGACAACTTTTTGGAGTCTTTGATGAATGGAGGAATCTCAATATGAGGAAGGATCACACATGAAGCCACGACTGGACCAGCGAGGCAGCCTCGCCCCGCTTCGTCCACGCCGCCTATAAGGCGATTACTTAACAACGCCTATTCTAAATAGTGGCCAGAAACGCAGCCATGCACGTCCAACCACCCGATTTAGGGGGACAAATCCCCACATATGCCCATCGTTGCTGTTGTTGCGGTTATCGCCGAACATCAGCAGGCACCCTTTTGGCACGGCCTCTGGCTTGGCGGATGCAATATGGTTGATCATTGCGAGGTCAACAATAGGCACCTGATTTTCATAGTAACCAGGATCTCTGGCGTCAGTGCGATAGACCTTGCCGTCAACGATCTTCATGTCATAGTTAGGGGCATCTGCGATGAATGGTTCGTCAATCTGTTTTCCATTGCGGTAAACATAACCCTTGCGAACCTCAACCACATCACCCTCAACCCCAACACACCTCTTTATGAACTCAACCTCAGTGGGGTCAGCTACCTTTGGTGCTTTGAAAACTACTATATCACCAACTGCCGGGGAATGAAGCCGGTAACTCATCTTGTCGACCATGATACGGTCGTTCACTAAGAGAGTTGGAACCATCGATTCTGATGGAATATAGAACGCTTGTATGGCAAAAGGCCGTATTATCATGAATACAATAACGGCCGCCATGGCCAAGGATTCACAGAACTCCGCAAACCCCCGAGCGGCTGGGGATGCATTAAAGCAAAACCCTAGCCGCATGACGGTGAGCACTAATGCGATGGCTACGACATAGCGAACATTGAGGTTCGCGATGAATTCTACCAAGCCACCAGTCATTACTTAGTCAGCTTGTCCCATTTAGTGGTGCGTAGCTCCTTAATGCGGGCAGCCTTACCGATCTTAGCACGCAGATAGTAAAGTTTCGCACGTCGCACTTTACCACGGCGAACGACTTCGATTTTGTCTACGCGAGGAGAGTGCACCATGAAGACACGCTCTACACCAACACCATTGGAGATTTTGCGAACCATGAAGGTTTCGCGAAGACCGCCATGCTTACGAGCAATGACTAGACCTTCAAAAACCTGAATACGCTCTTTGTTGCCCTCCACGACTTTGGCGTGGACGCGGACGTTGTCACCGGGGCGGAAGAACGGAACATCGGTTTTCATCTGTTCCTTTTCGATAGCCGCGATGATCGCTTGCTTGTTCATCTTGTGATATAACCTCATATCGGTATTTGGGTCCAACAGCAAAAAGCCGCCGCCGAAGGTTGTTTGGTGCCAAATGCAGCTTCTGAACGGGCATCACCCCGCCAGTCAAACCAAACGGTTCGGAAAGTGACGTGTATTCCTCCGTCCTGCGTCTCCCATGGGGAGGGCTGCGCGGAATCACGGCGCACACAATCTATATTTTACACACATCGATGGCAAATGGCTAATGTCGAAATGCTTTTTACATAAAACCATATGCCGTCTATGTAAACAGCCATCACATCAGACCGATGTGATGGCTATATGGTGTCCTACTGGAGTGGCGTTCTAGTCTCCTTGAGCACCGAAGTTTTGATCGATCACAACATAATCAAACAGAGTAACCGCTCCGTCCATATCCACATCACCCTGTCCATTGGTCTTTCCGAAGTTTTGATCGAGCACAACGAAGTCGAACAGGTTGACTTGGTTGTCACCATCAGCATCACCG
>CAZFLA010000095.1:10322-13562 GCA_964519405.1 uncultured bacterium | reverse complement strand
TATAAGCAGATACGGATGATGAAAATCAAGGTAACGGATTTGAAGAAACTGGCTGCCAGTGCGGCTAAGTAGGGTTACGGTCGGAGTGAAGCGACACCGGCCGCTATTGCTCAGCCGCAGGCCTATGGCGATGGGTTCGGTGGCCCGTCCGTGACGGCGTCCCGTTACGGGCACAGTCACCCATCGCTGATCAATACCGGCCCGCGTTCCGGCGGGCGTCGGGATGGCGGCCGGCAGCAGCGATCCACATCACCGGCTGTATTACAACATCGTGTGGGTGACAAAATCCACAGCAACATAGTTATTTCGCAATTGGCTCTAGGGCTTTTGGATATCCAAATCGGGTTACCCTGCCTGAAGCTCGGTAAGCGCCGCCTGCAGGCGAGTTTTTACCTCGCCAGGTAATGCAGCAAGATCCTGCGCAGCAGCGGTATCCACCACACTGAACATCACCTCAGGGTCTAGAATACTCACCACAACCTCACCCTGCACCTCCCGCAGCACCACATTACATGGCAGCAGCAGACCGATATTGGGGTCGGCGGAGAGTGCCTGGTGGGCGAACTTGGGATTGCAGGCTCCAAGAATCAGGTATGGTTCGATCTCCACACCGAGCTTGTCGCGCATCGTCGCTTGCACATCAATGGTAGTCAATACCCCAAATCCCTGCACCTTAAGTGCATCTAACACCCGTGGTCGGATGGAGTCGACGCAGCCCGGCAGCGTGATACTCATCGCATATTGTGTCATGGTGTATCTCCTTTGTGCTAAGTATACCTTGCTGCCGACCTACTTGCATTGGTTTAGCCAAGGCAGTAAAATCAGCGTACTGAGTGTAAGATCGGTCAAATCCTCACGCAATGAATTATCTCAAATATGATATAATTTTACCGGGGTATGCAATGCCTCAAACCAGAGTGGTGTTTTACACAGAAGCCGATGGATCGGTGCCTGTTTTAGATTGGCTGCTCACCGATGTCATGTGTCATGACAAAAAGCTGTTCGCGCAATGCTTTGATGCGATCTCAGCCCTGAGCGAATATGGATTTGAATTAAGAAGGCCAACATCGGCTCTGCTGCGTGATGGTATATACGAACTGCGGATCAAGCACTACCGTGAAAATTACCGAATATTGTATTTCTTTCACAAAAGCGGCATTGCGGTTCTCTCTCACGGACTAGTCAAGGAATCTATAGTTCCCATTCGTGAGATTGATGTGGCAGTATCACGAAAACTGCATTTTGAAACCAACCCGGAGGCGCACACATATGAAGAATAAAACCAGTGATGCCGTCGCCATCCTACAGCGCAGGATTGACGAAGACGCCGATTTGTCTGCCTTAGTGCAGGAAGCACGTTCACACAGACAAATCGCAGAGCTTATCCAAAAGCTTCGAGAATCCGAAGGCTTATCGCAGTCAGAGCTTGCCAGCCGAATAGGAACATCCCAGTCCACCATAGCACGGCTGGAAGATCAAGGATACAGCGGGCATACATTAACCATGTTGACTAGAATCCTGACAGCCCTAGGCAGAGATCTGGAAATACGAACCCCTCGTAAGCCTGTAGCACAGTAGCTTTGCTGCAAAGAAGGGCACACAGCCGTGCGTGCCCTCCTTTGCCTCTGCTATGCCGGCAGAAAAGACATGCCAGCAACGCGCTGCAGCAGCATCTGCTCCACGTTATAGAAGCCCGTCTTGTCCATGACCCACTCCGCAGCATCCATCGCTCCGTTAGCAAAGGCGCTCCTGTCGATCACCTTATGGCACAGGGTCAGCTCATCAGCATCGCTGGCCAGCAGTAACTCATGCTCGCCGTAGATACCGCCAGCGCGAATGCTGTGCACACCGACTTCCCCAGGTTTTCGCGTTCCCAAACCCTGACGCCCTTGCACCACATAACCTTGTTCGCGGGCGGCAGCCATCTGGTTCGCGATGCGGGCGGCTGTGCCGCTGGGAGCATCACGTTTGTATCTATGATGACGCTCCGTCACTTCGATGTCATACCCTGGCAGCATCTGAGCAGCCAACCGGGCGAGAAGCATCAAAACACTCACGCCCATGGTGATGTTGGGAGCAAACACCACACCAGTCGGCGAACATTCTTGTAACTCCAGTATCTGTTCACTACTGAAGCCAGTGGTGCCCACAACCATCCGTGTATTGGTCTTTTTGCATTCCGAAAGAAGCCGCATGGTGTTTGCGGGACGGGTAAAGTCGATCACCACGTCGGGCCGAAGCTGGCGCAGCACCTCTACCGTCTTGTGCGCGGAGTGGATCACCACACCCGCTGGCTCCATTCCCAAGAACATGCCAATATCTTGGCCTGCCTTATCGGAATGCGGACCTGCTGCGGCAGCGACGAGTTGAAAGCGGTGGGAGTTGTTCAAAAGATGCTTAGCGACCACACAGCCAGTGAGTCCTAAGCCCGTCATAACGACCGAGATCATACGATATCACCTCACATCGCGCTGACGAGGTTAGCTGACGGGTTAGGATAGGAGGTTATCCTGCTTGAATGTATCAAGCTTCACCCCAAGGATTGGGTCCCCCGCTTCTGCATGTGCAGAATTAAGCGCAGTATTACTGTTATTATGACCGAACTGAAGTTACATATGTTACTTATCTAGAAACAACATACCGCCCTGAACCGGGTATGCCGCAACTGTAGAACCCTCTGGCGATTTGTCTTACGGGTACCAGATGACCGCCATAGATCACCGTGGGAGGTGTTGGGCTAGCAGCGGTCAGTATCTGAGGGCAAAAGGCAAAATCAAAGCGCGGCAGTGTGATATCCAGTATGATACGATCACGACCACGAGATACAACCTGCGTTCTCGCGGTGGAGGTATCAATGACTTGCAGTTCTGAGGGGCTCATCACCCAAACCACTGTTGGCTTATTCACAGCGCCGACCACAGGCCGTCGAGTAACTACATCGTAGGCCGTCAGCAGCGGAGACACTTGCAGCTTCTGCCCCTCTGCGATGCAGTAGTAACCCGGTGTATCGGCGATGGCATCTCGATTAAGAATATGCAGGCGTCCGGCTCCACGCTGCAAAGGAACACTCAATCCCATGAAACTGCGAATAATGCTGTCAAGCCCCTTTGTAGGCATACCCGCCAGCACCATGAGGCGGTCATTTTGCCATCCTACGGTGCGGCCTTCGCTGGTGAGCGGTTTACCCTGTGCGGCTAGCTGTTCATTGGCGGTGATCACTTTTGGCACTTTCAGCTCACA
>CAZFLA010000095.1:0-10312 GCA_964519405.1 uncultured bacterium | reverse complement strand
GTTAACTATCGTCGCGGTGGTTAGTTCATCAGATGCAGGATATATTGGTAAAACACCCTGAAGACTGTTGCGGAAATCGCAGCTGCTCCTGACGCCAGGTTCACAGTATAAGTGACTACTCGCACAAATGACCAACACTTTTGTGCTTGCCGGGATATCCTGCAGAAACTTTTGCAAGTATGCATCGGTTGCTCCATCTATAAATCCCAGAACAAGGATGATGCGTTTGTAGTTTTTATACTGCTGCAGATCATCAGACAGATATACATCAGCTCCGTATTGTTCAAGCTGAGGCGCTAACATCTCGTAGTTGGTATCCGCATCAACAGGCTTCGGCCAAGCGACAGGCAGAAACACCGCGAGATCGCGTTTACTTCGTAAAATATGCCGGTATGGCTGCATCAATTCTAAATGGTTGCGCAGCAGTGCCAAGTCGGTTGCCATGTAGTGACAGTCCATCCATGCAAAGGGCGTGTAGGGTTCACCACCGGCATAACAGAACCAGTTGATAGCAGCCGGTTTATACTGCAGTTCATGAAACACCGCACGATAGATATTATCGCGGGTATTACCGGCTGCATTACCTGATTGAAACTCATTGTAAAACGGACGCACGCCGCCTTGTTTGGCAAGCTGATACACATAACTGCCCCGAAACTCCGTGATCGCGGGATCATACGCACTCACTTGAACCGGTGCGCCGCCTCCGATTGGATTTTTGACCTGCTGAGAGTGAGTGTAGTAAGTGATGCCCAACGCATCACTGGGATACCGCAGTTGACGTAAACTCTGCCCAAATGTGGCAGGATATTGAGGGCTAAGTAATCGGCTAGTGATGACCAGTTGACGATTGGGGTCATGGTAATTACGATCCGCAAGCTTGATATCATCACCGATGATATGTTCTTTGAACAGCGTTTGCAGGAAGAGCTTATCTTTGCAGTCATCTGGCATCTTTGTGCCCAGCGATGACCATTCGGAAGAGCTCCAACCGAAATCGGATGCGAAGCGTATCCCATCATGGTTGCTGTCGGTCAGAGGTGTGTCGTCACCATACAGCGAATGCATCCAGTTGCCGAAATCCACCGATGATTCTGGTGATATTATCATGCTGTCCACTTCGCTCCTGGTATGGCCGGTATAGGTATAGTCAGGCGAAAAGTGCGGTTCACTGCCCGTGCAGAATCCCAGGCAATAGGCGTGATCTTGTTTCACACGGTCGATTGCAGCACCTAACTGAGTGTTCTTGATACGGTTGGTGTCCCAACTGCCCATCGGGATGTTGTTATGATATACCTGTATCCACGGTAACTGAGCACGATCGAGGGCATCAAGGTTCTGCTCTTCATAGTTGTCGTGGGCCACAAAGTCGAACACATCACCCAACGAATTCAACTGTTGTTTCACCGCATTGGTGAAGTAGATATGGGCACCAATCAACGGCCTATAGCTATCAATAGCTGAATAGACATTAACTTTGTGCTGTCGTCCCTTCAGGTGAACGGCTAAGGCACCGTGAGGCACATCGCCGCGGGATGGCAGTATTAAGCTTGGTATTCCTAAGCACATAATAGCCGCAGCCAACAGCGTCGACATGCCTCTGAATGTCAAAATCGCAACCCTTTGTCTTGAAGTTTCACCAGCCCGATACTACTTAACACCCATTTGGGTTAGCAATGCGGCGACAGCGGGGTCAGGTTGTATGCTGGTGTTAACTGGCAGTAGTTTTCCCTTGCAGTCCTTAAGCTGCCAGCTGGATCCATCGTTGTGAAATTTCAAATCGAGCCGTCCCAGGAATATCCCCATTTCACCGGTCTGAACGATCGGCAGATCCGCTCGGTTTCCTCGCTTAACCATGATGGTGGGATCGATAAACGTGTGGCTGTCACCGCCAACAATCACGTCGATTTCCGGCACCTGCTTAGCGAGCAGACCATCCATGAGATCGCCGATATGGGTCAGCGCGATGAGGATATCACACTGCTTCTTCACCTCTGGCGCTAGTTTCTTCATCACGGCTATTGGTTCAGCAATGCTCCACCCCTTCACCTGCTGGTATTCAGATGAACGCGGAGCGGTGACACCGATGATGCCAACCCTCACATTGCCGATTTTCTTAATGATATACGGCTTCACACCAGGCACCATGGCACCAGTCTGCCCCACGGTTAGGTTAGCGGCTAACCAAGGGAATTTGCTGCTTCTCATCAGGTCGCGAAAAACAGCCTGTGATCTGGTATCTAGAGTAGCCTTAAATTCGTTATTACCTACACACATCGCATCATATTTCATGAGGTTCATGGCTGCGAATTCGGGTTTGCCCATCGTAATCGTGTGCCATGGGCCGCGTGTAAACACGTCACCAGCATCCAGCAGGAGCACAGGGTTTTTCGCCGACTTTCGGATGCTGCTAATGAGTGCCGATCTTCGAGCCAACCCGCCCAGTTGTTTACCATCGTATTTAGGTATCCCTTGGTAATCAAAGGGCAGCATCATACCATGTGTATCATTCGTGTGCAGTATGGTCAACGAAAAATCAGACTGCGCCATCACCTGCATACTAAGAAGCATGAATAATGCAGCCATCGCAATTCGTTTAAACATGTAACGATCTCCTATGCTAATAAACTTCTTCTATTATGCCCAAGTTCACCAAATCATGCTTGTGTATGGTATATCTATAATGCACTGCCATCAATGAGGTAACACAATGCGAAAATCTGAGATAATCACCCTCGCATCAACATTACTATTACTTGGATGTAAAAAGCAGCAGCCATTGTCCATCACGTCCTTTCCGACACAGCATACAGATGAGCTAACCAAAGAAAAGTTTTGGCAAGGGGCGGTAGAAAAGAGATACAGGTCCCCTGAAGAGTTGAGCGCACAACAATTAACTGAACAACGCCATGGTTACCGTCTGCCGGTATTAGTGAATGGCAACCCTGCCATAAATTCCATCGCCCTGACATTTGATGATGGGCCACATCCAAAGGTAACACCGAAGCTGCTGGCGCTGCTTCGACAATACCGGATTAAAGCCACTTTCTTCGTAGTGGGTTTCATGGCGGAGAAACATCCTGAGTTGATTCGCCAGATGATAGCCGACGGTCATGTGGTGGCCAACCACACATATCACCATGTCAACCTCACCAAACTGCCGATCAGTTTCGTTCCATACGAGTGGTCGATGTGCAACGATGTGCTGTGGAAGATCACGAAAAAGCCCGTGCGGTTTTGCCGTCCGCCAGGAGGCGATTACGATCCGCAGATTGTTCAGATAGCTCAAAATAATGGTCTGACAACTGTGTTGTGGACGGATGATCCCGGAGACTACGCCCGTCCAGGAGATATCACCATCTTAAGGCGCACACTTCACAAAATGCGTCCAGGTGCGATTATTTTGCTGCATGATGGAATTACACAGACGCTGGATGTTCTGCCATTGATGTTTGAGTCGGCAGCTGCCATGAAGCTAAAATTCGAAACTGTAGATCAGATGATAAAGACAGCCAAGCCCGAACGTCTGCACGATTGCCGTAAATTGGTAAAGTAAACCGTGATGGTGATGGAGTTAGTCCTTCTGAGGCACTAATTTCGTCACCAAGTAACCTATCGGCAGCACCAACACCATATTATAAATAGCGGCACCCAAAGTGATGAATACCCACCTCAGAGTGGATGTGTGGGGATTTAGCAGGTAAAAGAAGCTCTCACACAAGATCGTGCCTAGGAAGGCACATCCCACCCAAAGCAATGGGTTGCCTCGAAATATACGCGATTCTAAACTAGCCAATAACATCGCCAACGCTGTTCTGGTAATCATGAAACTTCCCAACGAGCTGCCGACAAGCGAACCGCTCAGCCAGCCGATGAGGAACCCCCAGATAGCCGCTTGATCAAACTCGCTGTGCACCCCTATGGCGACAACGCACACCAGAAGCAAATCGGGCTGAACACCTTTAATGGCGATAGCTTGAGTTAGGTTGCCTTGAAGGGCGGCTGATACAAGTATCAGCACCAGCAGTTTAAACCATATGGGTATACGAAACTTATGCATCACAAACCAGGAGGCAATACGTAGAATATGTCAACTCGGCGTGGGTTGACCAGAGGCTGCACGACAGCTTCACGCATACCTGCCTCTTTCATCTCAGCACGGCTTTGCACCACACCAACGGGAAGCCCTTTAGGATACAAACCACCCTCACCGCTGCTGACGATGACATCACCAACCTTAACATCCGCATCTTTTTCAAGATATGTCAACACCAGTGTATCGGTGCCTCGCCCCTTGCACACACCTAGTGCGCGGCTCTCTGGCCTTTGAACACGGGCGGCGACCGCAGCGTTAGGATCGGTAATGAGCAGCACAGTGGAGGTACCGTTGGTCACGCTCTCTATGATGCCAACAACTCCACCTTCAGCCGCGACAATTGAGCGTGGTTTCACGCCTTGACTGCTGCCCTTGTTCAGCGTGATGCTGTGGAAGTAGTTGCTTGGAAGAATTGACAAAGCCTCTGCTGCGATGGGCTGCGGTCGCGTAGACTGCATGATACCAAGAGCTCTGCGCAGTGAGTCATTTTCTATGGTGAGCTCCTGCAAGCGGATTTTGTCGGTTTCCATGGAGGCAATACGTTGGGTTAGTTCACGATTTTGAGCAGTCAACGCCCGAGCATGCGTTAACCCGTATGTAAAATCGCCCACCCCATGCTGCACGTTGTAGGCTAGTCGCTGCAGCGGTGAAACAATGGTGGCCCAAGGTTGAGCACTTTTGTCGTTGCTGTTACTTCCCACGGAATCGCTATGCAGTGCTCCCAGAACCATGGCAGCTATGATCAATATGACAACAAGCCAAAACCGGCCGCTCCGCCAGAAGGGATCATTCACTGCAGCGCCTCCGTGTATTACTTAGCTGCGCTAATCAACACCTTGCGCAGTTGGGTGTTGTGTTCTAGCTCTTCAAGCATATGTCCAGTTCCATTTGCCACACAGCTCAATGGGTCATCAGCGATGACAACAGGCATGCCTGTTTCAATATGTATCAGCTTATCAAGACCGCGCAGCAGCGCACCGCCGCCAGCCAACATAATGCCATGGTGCATGATGTCTGCGGCGAGTTCCGGTGGAGTTTCTTCAAGACACTGCTTTACCACTTCAACGATCTTGTTCACAGGTTCAGAGATTGCAGTACGTATCTCTTCACTTGTCACTGTAGCGGCTCGAGGCAAACCGGAAATTAAGTCACGTCCGCGGATTTCCATCTCTTGCTCTTGACCATTGGGATAAGCAGAGCCAATAGTCATCTTGATTTCTTCGGCGGTTCGATCGCCGATGTATAAATTGTGCTGACGTCGGACAAATGCCACAATAGCATCATCAATCTTGTCACCAGCATTTCGCTCGCTCTTTGGGGCCACAATTCCGCTTAATGAAATGACAGCAACCTCGGTGGTTCCGCCGCCGATATCAACAATCATGCTTCCTGTGGCTTCCGAAACAGGCAGGCCTGCACCGATGGCGGCAGCCATTGGTTCTTCCAGCAGATAGGCTTCACGAGCACCAGCTTTGCGTGCAGCGCTGACAACAGCTCGCTGCTCGACATCCGTTGCACCACTGGGGATTCCGATCACCATACGCGGAGCTGCCCAACTACGGCGATGCACGCGCAAAATAAAGTAACGCAGCATCTGCTCGGTCTGTTCAAAATCCGCAATCACACCGTCTTTCAAGGGCCGAATAGCTTGAATCGATCCTGGGGTTCGTCCCAACATGCGTTTAGCTTCGTTACCAACAGCCAACACCTTACGTGTATCACTTTCAATAGCGACAACCGACGGTTCTCGCAGAACAATACCTCGTCCCTTAACATGCACGACCGTATTAGCGGTTCCGAGATCGATACCCATATCTCGAGAGAAGTTGGCGAAAATTTTGTTCCAGATCGACATGATCGTAGTGATGATCCTCCAGGCGCCCTTGTATGCTCCTATATAATACCTCACGACGCGATTTAGTTGTAATGGTGCGTGTTTTAGCCTGCGTGACGGCTTACGGCAACGTTATTCTATGCTGAGACGGCTCTCATATTTACCATAGTGATTCATGCTCTATGAGCTATCGATGCAACGGTGCTTCTATCCCATAAAACCACATAAAAAAGGCCGACAGCAAAAGCCGCCGGTATATGTTCCTTGGGAGGGACATTTAAGACGCCGCGGACTCGCCCTTATCCATCTACACTTGCGTGCACCCTTTTGATGTAAAACAGCTTGTGCGCGGCACCACACTAATGTTAGGTAGTGCTGTCATAATGTTAGCACGGATTTATCCAAATTATTAATGTAAATTTGTTGATTTTATAAAAACTAGTATTATTACCAGGATAGGTCAATATCACACACATAAAATAGCATATACACCCTAAAAAAAATAGGGCCGAAGCGGGTATCCCGCCTCGGCCCATATTTTTGGTGATGTTCTATGTGCTATTCACGCACGGAGATATATAACTCGCCTAATCCAATTTCTGAATAGAATATCTCGGGAGCGACCGGTGTCTCGCAGCAGGTTCCACCGTAAAGCACGCGGTATGTGTTTCCAGATATCTTCTGGATTTCACCAGTTCCGTTAATGGTGCTCATACCCAAGAAGTAGCAGTTTTTATATCGCTTAGGATTGTTGCTGCCTGCAAGCAGTGCCGGGCCATCAGCGCCGTCCATCTGCCAACTCAAACCATCTCGCGACACTTGCATGCTTGGCACGCTGCGTCCAGTTTTGTCGTTGGTGAAAGTGATGCGTAAGAACAGTGGTGCTCCACCGATGTCCTTGATGTATCCAATCTGGTTGCCCAGTTGAGCTAAATTCACAGGTCCTTCATGGTTTTTCCAATCAAAGGTATTCGGATCGGCTGACTTCACGCGGTAATAACCAGTCCAGCCCTTTGAGGTGTTGACGCCAACATACATCCAGAAAGGCTTGCCGTCCTTGTCCCACGGCACATAGATAACCTCTTCGTGATGCAGTGCCGTAGTTTTCGGCTCATCCAGATTAATCATCACACCGCGTTGCTTGCTCTGAAGCTCCCAGTTGTCGCCGTCTTTACTGGTGTATAACACGATGCGGTCTACACCGCGAGGCTCCAGCTCACCAGGCAAAGGCTGACCATCCATACCTTGGATCTGTGCAAACATGTAATACGTGCCATCAACCTTAACCACTTCAGCTTCCAAGCAGTTACTGGCGTTCCATACACCCGGATTGCCCGATTCGGCTGGGAAATAGAATTCAGGATGATCCTTGTTCATCTTCCATGTATACGGCGCGCCGGTCTTGCTTTGATGCTGCAGAACGTGGTCGCCATCTGCGTTGGGGATACCTCGCCTTAGCCAACGACCACCGGTATACATACGATATGCACCTAGTTCAGAATCCCATATGATATGCACACTATAGTCGTATGCAGGCTCTGTATCTGTCTTGGGGCGATTAATGGCGCTGTTAAAGCCAAAAAACCTACTCTTGTAGTTCACAACCAGGTTGTTCAGGTCTTTATAAACAACCTTCTGCTGAACAAATGCAGGTGAGTTTTGAGCGATTCGCTGCGGCGGCACCGCAGCGGTGCAATAAGCAGCAGAGGCCAAAATGGCCCCGCAGAAAAGTAAACCCAGACTATTTCGTTTCATATTAGCCTCTCTTTTTCCAGAATGACAGACGTGTTACTAAGCTGTACATCGCCATCCCACCGCATGCGATAATAGCGATGCCCATAATACCAGGTGTTAGTACCTTCCATAATAAACCTTCAGGAGCAAACAAGCTGCCGAAACCAACACAAAAGGCTCCAACGGCGATGCCTAGACCAATAACAGCCTCATGGCCTCCTCCGTGTTCACCTTTCGAGTCGCTGCCGGCCATGCTGTAGAACAGACTAGACTGATAGCCCATAGCCAAGCACACCCCAAGAATAACCTGCCCGATGACATGAACGTATATGGTAGGTGCAAATATCATTATGATAATCGCCAGCGCTAAACCGAAATAGCAACAGAGAAGCATCTTTACGTTGTAGCACCAACCCTTCCATCGCCCAAGCACAAAGAAAGTGCAAAAGCGGACAAGTAGGAATACGCTGAGCGCCATGGAGCTAGTGGCCAGGTTGAGGTGCATCTTGTGAGCAAACTGCGGAGTCAGCAATGCACAAATGGTGAGGATGAGGTATCCCATAGGGTTATAGAGCCAACCCAGGCGTCGAAACACTTCCCTATCTTTTGCTGTCAACCGATAGCCATCGTTAGTCACTACAGGGTGTTGTGTATCAGGTGTTTCCAAAAACTTCTTCATATACATGGCAGACATAACCATACTGACCAAACACATTAATGCAGGGATGAAGAATAAACTGCGTGCGCCGTTATTAGCGTCTCCGCCTAGCGAGGCCATTTTACTGGTAAAGAAGAAGGCGGTTGCCGAACCGCCGGCCCATCCGATGTTGTATCTCAGCACATTACGCTGAACGCCAGCGTTATCTTCACCGCGCATAAGTGTGGACTCTATAGCAGGCCATATGAAGTTAGGAAACACACCAGTTAGCAGTAAGGCTACGTTCAGATTCCATCCAGCTGGCGCAAAGATTCCAATTACTGCCGCCAATAATGTGCCCGCTAAACCAAGCATGAGGGCTTTGTCAGCGCCCCATCGCTCCACCGCCCGACCGCCATACACCGCAGATACGCCGATCAATATTCCAAACATCATCTGGTATACCGACATCTGCCATATCGACCACCCATGCTGCTCTGCATAATAGGGCTGACCATACATCATAAAGGTCGTGGCGATGTTAACCATATATTCAATTGCTGTTAACAACCATTTTGAGGGTGTTTTACGCATGTCTATTTGTCGCTTGTTCCTTTCGGGTTATGCTTTGCTACCTTGTGTCAGTATACAGAATTGCCATATACTTACGATGAGAGGCACATTGCATTATTTCGTTTACATATAGGAGCCTCAGTGTGATACTATGAGAGATTTAGCAAAACTAGCACTAGATACTGCCACCAGTTTAGGAGCATCATACGCTGACGCTCGCTACATGGGCATCCGTAGACAGTTTATCAATTGTGAAGATGAAAGATTAAGCTCAGCATTCGAATCCGATGATGTTGGTATGGGTATTCGCGTCATTTGTGACGGCGCATGGGGATTTGGTTCTACCAACAATCTGACCAATGAGGGCATCACCAGTGCGTGCAAGCAAGCATGCAAGCTAGCATACGCAATGTCAGGCATGGTAAAGAAAAAAGTCATCATTGCCCCAGAACCACCGCACCGCATCATATTCAATGGCCCTTGTGAGATAGATCCATTTAGCATACCAATCAATGATAAAGCAGAACTGCTGATAGGCATAAACAAACGGCTGCTGTCACAGCAGCAAATCACCCGCGCCACTAGTTATATGCGGTTCCAGCATGAACACAAGCTGATCCTGACATCCGAAGGGTCTGATCTGGAGAGTTTCGTTAACATCAGCACCTGCGGATACACAGCCACTGCGGTAGACGCCAACGACGCACAGACACGCAGTTACGAGGCTATCCCACGCTCAGCAGGATATGAAAACATCATCGGCGCTCAGCTGATGGACAATGCCGAACGCGTCGCCGCAGAAGCCCGCGAACACCTGATGGCACCCAACTGCGATGATGGACCAACAGACCTTATACTGGACCCCTTCAATTTGTCACTCACTATGCACGAGTCGGTGGGACACGCCACGGAACTAGACCGTATATTAGGATATGAGGAAAGCTTAGCTGGGCGTAGTTTCGCCACACTAGACAAACTTGGAAAACTTCAATACGGATCACCGCTCGTGAATTTCGTGGCAGACAATACCCTGCCCGGTGGGCTAGCCAGCGCCGGTTTTGATGATGACGGTGTGCCCGCACAGAAATACCACATCATCAAAGACGGAATCTACAGTAACGTCAGCATGAGCCGGGAAGTCGCAGCCGAGGTTGGCAGGGACCGCAGTTTAGGCAGTTGCCGTGCAGACCACTGGAGCAGCATCCCTATTGTGCGAATTCCTAACCTGAGCTTGTCAGCAGGTAAAACGCCGTTATCTTTGGATGAGCTGATTGCAGACACTCAAGACGGGATTTACATTGAGGGGATGGGCAGCTTCAGCATCGACCAGATGCGCCAAAACTTCCAGTTTGGCGGTGATGCGTTCTGGCGCATCAAGAACGGCAAACGAGTGGGTATGCTTAAGAATGTAACATATCAGAGCATCACAGAACAGTTC
>CAZFLA010000094.1:7845-13733 GCA_964519405.1 uncultured bacterium | reverse complement strand
GTTAATCTGTTTCTTATTCTTCATTGCCTGCCTCCACTGCCTTCAGCTTGTATAACGGATCACCGGTTCTTACCATCTGACCATTCTCGGCGCAGACGGCTACAACTTCGCCACTCACTTCAGATGTAATTTCATTGAAAACTTTCATCGCTTCAATAAGCGCCACTGTCTGTCCAACCACAACAACATCACCGAGATCAATGTACGGACGGTCTTCAGGCGAACCTGCACGATAGAACAAACCTGAAATCGGCGATTCTATGCTGATGAGCTGCGATTCATCACTCTCATCAGCACCAGACATCACAACTGGTGCCATGGCACCTTCCCCTTCGGCACGTTCGATCTCTATCGAAAGGTCGCCGTCGGTCCAATCAAGTTGCTTCAACTGATACCTATCAGCGATTTTAAGCAAGGTATCTACAGCGTCAAGAGTCTTTTTGTCATTTTCCATAATGGCACCTAATCGTATGATAAGTTCTAAAGGTCCTTCAGCAAGTTAGCCATTTCGATGGCTGTCACGGCAGCATCTGCGCCTTTGTTTCCGGCTTTAGTTCCCGCTCTTTCAATAGCCTGTTCGATGTTCTCGGTTGTCAGCACAGCAAACACAACGGGAACCTCGCTGGACATCATCGCGTGAGCGATGCCCTTGCTAGCTTCCGCTGATATATACTCAAAGTGAGCTGTGTTGCCGCGAATTAAACAGCCTAAGCAGATGACTGCGTCGTAATTACCACTTTTCGCCATCTTCTGAGCTACGAGAGGAATCTCCCAGCTACCTGGAACCCAAGCAACCGTCACATCCTCTTCAGTGTTGGCGCCATGACGTGCCAAACTATCTATGGCACCACCAAGTAATCGACTGGTGATAAACTCATTGAATCGGCTTATGACAATACCGACCCTAAGTCCTTGAGCTGTTAGCTGACCTTCTAATACCTTTGGCATCAGTTATTCCCCTTCGTTATCATGAAACATACTTTCGGGCAGTATGTGTCCCATTTTCTGTTTTTTGGTGTGCAAGTAAAACTCGTTGTAATTATTCGGTGCAATCACGATCGGTACAACTTCGGTTATCTCCAACCCATAGGCCTGCAAGCCTACTCGCTTGGTGGGATTATTACTCATCAAACGAATCTGCTTAATGCCTAAATCTGCCAAAACCTGAGCACCTATTCCGTAATCGCGTTCATCTGGACGGAAGCCAAGTTCGATATTGGCTTGGACGGTATCAAGACCTTGATTCTGCTGCAGTTCGTAAGCTTTCAGCTTATTAAGCAGCCCAATGCCTCTGCCCTCTTGCTCAATATATAACAGCACACCGCGTCCTTCATCAGCAATGGTGCTTAACGCATTATGCAGTTGGTTCCCACAGTCGCACCGCAAAGAGCTCAACACATCACCAGTTAGGCAGCTGCTGTGTACACGAACCAGCACAGGTTCGTCTGTCGTGATATCACCCATGACCAAGGCGACATATGGGTTGTCATCCACCTTGCTTTCGTATGCGTGAACATCAAATGTGCCATAGCACGTCGGCAATACCACTTTGGTGACTTTATTAATCAAGCGCTCGTTTTGACGGCGATATCTGATCAAATCAGCAACAGTGATAATGGTTAAATCATACTTCTCGGCGAACTCCAGAAGCTCAGGAACACGCGCCATAGTGCCATCTTCGTTCATGATTTCGCAGATAACACCAGCGGGTTTCAAACCCGCCATCTTGCACATATCAACGGTGGCTTCTGTATGTCCGGCGCGTTTCAGCACACCGCCCTCTACAGCTCTTAAGGGGAACACGTGCCCAGGTCGTTCAAAATCAGCAGGTTTGGCTGCAGCTTCAACAAACCAGTTCACAGTTTTTGCTCTGTCAAAAGCCGATATTCCGGTAGATGTACCTGCATGTACGTCGATGGGTTCCATAAACGCCGTGCCATGTCGTGTGGTGTTTTTACGAGCTATTGGGCCAATCTGCAGTTCATCAAGCCGCTTGGCTGTTGCTGCTAGGCATATTAATCCGCGAGCATGGGTAGCCATGAAGTTGATGGAATCGGGGGTTACTTTCTCAGCCGCCATCAAGAGGTCACCCTCATTCTCACGGTCAACATCATCGACAACCACGACGAACTCGCCTTGTTTGATTGCCTGCAGAGCTTTCTCTATGTCATCGAATGCGCGCATTCTGTTTAGGTGTCCTCATTAGTTCATTGATTTACTAAGATCATTTTACCAGTATAGGATGTATAGCTGCCTTAAGCACGAAGCTACAACATTTTCACAGCTAGTTCTTGCTTACAATAGACGCAGCAACAACCGTTCGAGTCACCTTGCTGGCATCAACAGCCACTCGGCTGCCTACATAGGGATACCACTCGCGACCACCAGGCACCATATAGCCCCGAACTGCGCTTCTTAGCATACTGGGTTGCTGTGTGTAGAAGCTGCCGCCTTTCACAACACGATAATCGCCATCAACTTTAATCTTCGCGCCTGCATACGGCTTATAAACGTCTGATACCCACTCCAATGCATTGCCTGCCATGTCTACACATCCAAAGAACGAGGTATCTTTGCTATACCAACCACAACGAGTAGGACCAACAACATTGAGTGCAGGTGCCCCCGTTTGGTATAACCAGTTACAGTAACTTCTCTGCGGGTCATTAGCATTGTCGATGTTAGGTGTCCAAGTATTTCCCCAAGGATAGACCATCGTATTGGTGCCATTCCAGCGAGCAGCTTTTTCCCATTCGACTTCTGTTGGCAAGCGCACACCAGTCCATTTACAGTAAGCTTCCGCTTCGTAATAGCTCAACCCAATCACGGGGTAATCATCAGTTTGCTCACACACGCCCTTGCCGAAGTTTTGGCTAGATTCCCATCGGTCAGGTTGAGTTTTTTTATGCTGCTGCAGCCACTTCCAACCATCGGAACTCCACAGCGATTGCTGCAGATATCCTCCGTTTTTGATAAACAGCTTATAAGCTCCCCGTGTGATCTCGGTTCTGCCGATATAGACATCCGTAACCATGGCTCGAAACGCCGGCTTTTCATTAGCAAAGTCCCAGAGTGCATCGTCGCCCGTTTTGGCATTACCTACCATGATTTCGCCTTTGGGGATATACACCAAAGAGCCCGGATATGTATCGTCAGACGCAGTGAGCTCGATTGTCAACACACCGGGTTTGCTGCCTAGGAATGCACCAAACCCGTTCCAGCTCAGTTCGGTACGGGCTGAACCAGGCAACACCACAGACACAGCAGAAGCGCCCACAGTTTCTGGTGACAGCAGAAACCGACGTCCGCCATCGCGTGATATTCGGATCCGAACAGACTTTCGGCTGGTAGAGTTCAGTGTGAACCCTACAGTCAACCTCGATTGACTGGTGTTATAAACCGCCTTGACATTAGTAAATGAAGCCTTACTTGCGTTGATCTGGGCATAACCGCATGACGACATTGCAATAGCTATACAACAGAAAGCAGCACATTTCACTAGGTTCATTGTTTATGCTCCTGCTGCATGATCGCATCTATTTTTTGAACAATCTGCATGTTTTGGTCAGCTACATTTCGCGATGGTTCCTCTTTAACACCTGTGGTCATGTCGTATAACTCCATCGAACCTGAAGTTCCTTCTCGGTAAGCCTTCCAGCGCCCGTATCTTACTGCTTGCTGCAGCACTCCTGTATCTTGTTCAAAATACAGATATTCCCGGCTCATGCGCCGGCGTTCCAACAATTCGTCTTTGAAGCTCACACCATCGGTGTTTGGCAGCACATTACTGTCGGAAACATCCAGTATCGTCGAGGCGATGTCATATCCCGCTGTGAGTTCTTTGCTCACTCGCCCTGCCGAGATCGTTCCTGTCCAGCAAGCAATGAGTGGGACACAGATACCGCCCTCTCGCAGTTGAAACTTCATGCCTGTATAATCACCGCTGCTGCGGAAGGTCGTCAGTTTATGTCCGCCTGCTTGATGTGCTCCATTATCACTGGTAAGTATGATCAACGTGTTCTCATCGATATTCAGCCTGCTCAGCAAGGAGCGAAGCTCATTAATGTATCCATCGAGCTCGCTAATTGATGCTGCATAGTTCTTCTCCGTTTCGGGCAGTTTCATCTTGGCATATGCACCTTGACCAGGCGCTTGGCAGCCAATATCCGACAACACACTGTGAGCATGAGGGGTAGTGTAGTTGAGGTTTATAAAGAACGGAACACCCATTGCAGACTGCATCTTTACCCAGTTCAATGCTTCATCAGTGAACAGTCGGTTCACATAGGTTCCTTTGGCCAAAGGAACAGGTTCGGCTGTCTCAGAGCCATCTTGCTTCCACAGGAAATCCGGAAAACTATCATGTGCGTGAAGATGGTCTGTGAAACCAATAAAATAGTCGACCCCATAATGATTGGGCATGTTGTTTTGTTCAGAATTGGGTACACCCAGTCCATACTTGCCAATGTGAGCGGTGGCATAGCCATTCTTCTTGAGATTCGAGGTGAAGCACGTGTCGGTAGATGATAAGTTCCCGCCAGAGTTGCGTACATGGGCATGGCCTTGATGCAACCCCGTTAGCAGACTGCAGCGTGACGGGGCGCACCACGAGGCAGACGCATATCCCTCAGTAAACCGGATACCATCTGACGCCATCGCATCAATGTATGGGGTGCGTATCGTCCGCTGTCCATAACAGCCTAAATCACCGATAGCGAGGTCATCACAGACGATGAGAATAATATTCGGTTTGTTTCTAGCTGCTTTAGCTTGCCTGCTGCACACGAGCGACGCCAGAACAGCGACGCCTATCTGTGATAGAAAATCCCGGCGATTCATACCCATTAATCCCGTCCTCATCATAAAGAATTGCACGATATGACATCACACCGTTGATATGAGTCTATCTATCACGCTATACGCTGTCAATTACAAACCAGAATAACCTTCAGAGCGTTGATAAACTATGCATATTCATCTCCTGTGAATAACCACATGCAGTACAATAAAACTAGATATTCACCGACAGGAGTGCCCCATGGCCACTATGCTAGAACAACTCCGCAGTAAGCTGACAGGTATCGTGCCCGACGCGGAGCTTATATATAAATCCGAAATTGCAGAAGAAATCCTACGTCTGAAAAAAGAAAAAAATGCGGTAATCTTAGCGCATAACTATATGGAACCCGCTCTATACTACTCGATACCCGACTATACTGGTGACTCGCTTGGACTATCGCGCGATGCCGCGAAGGTAGAAGCCGACATCATCGTATTCTGCGGTGTTAAGTTCATGGCTGAGACCGCGAAGATACTGAGTCCCAGCAAGAAAGTTCTCCTACCAGCCGACAAAGCAGGATGCTCACTAGCTGAAAGCATCACCGCCGAAGATGTGCGCAACCTGCGCGTGCTCTTCCCCGGTGTGCCGGTCGTGACATATGTGAACACCTACGCCGATGTCAAAGCCGAATCCGATGTGTGCTGCACATCAGGTAACGCCGCAGCTGTGGTGCGATCCTTAAAATCCGATAAGATCATATTCCTTCCTGATCGCTATCTAGCCACCAATGTCGCAAAACAAACCGGCAAAACCATCATCCTTCCGCAAGGCGGCGGGAAATTTGAGTTCGTCGGCCATGGAGATATCATCGGCTGGAACGGTGCCTGCGAAGTGCACGAGCGATTTACGGTAGAAGATATCGTAAACGCACGAAAACAGTTTGAAGGTGTGGTTATCTTAGCTCATCCCGAGTGCCCTGCAGAGGTCTGTGAAGCCGCAGACTTCAGCGGAAGCACTACGGAAATGGTTAACTATGTGCGCAAAACAAAGGCACCCCGCTATCTGCTGTTGACCGAATGCAGTATGGGTGATAATATCGCGGCAGAAA
>CAZFLA010000094.1:0-7835 GCA_964519405.1 uncultured bacterium | reverse complement strand
CATATGAATATGATCACCCTAGAAGACACGCTAAAGTGCCTGCAGACTGAGCAAGTGGAAATCACCGTGCCAGAAGATATTCGCTCACGAGCATATCAAGCCGTTGAGCGTATGATCTCCATCGGTTAATGCATGGATAGATTCTATTTTGATGCCTCCGCTTCATATCCATTGCGTGAAAGCGCGCGTCAAAGTTTATGCCGTTGTTATCAAGATATCTGTGGTAACAGCGGCAGTATTCATTCATATGGTCAAGCCTCAAAAACCAGTCTAGAGCAGTGCCGTCAGCAAATTGCGTCCTTAATGGGCTGTTATGCTGATGAAATTGTCTTTACCTCTGGTGGTACGGAGAGTTGTCATCTGGCGATTCGCGGTGTGATGGCAGCAACAGAAGAAGATCGCCGGTGGGTGTCTGCATCCCTCGCTGAGCATCCGGCGGTTCTTTATACCACGCAGGCATGCGACCATTGGCAGCATCAAGTCATTGATGTAGATAAGTCTGCATCCCCCATTCTTGATGAAGCCAAGCTGCCCAGCGGGGGTCTCATCTGCATGATGGCGGCAAACAACGAGGTCGGCACCCTAAGTGACCTTGAGCGAGCTCATCTAGTTGCTCAACGAACAAACTCCTTGCTCTTCGTCGATGCCGTGCAATCAACGGGAACAATCCCCGTTAACCTTGATAGCAGCGGAATCGATCTGCTTGCGGCTTCATCTCACAAGTTCGGTGGGCCTTTGGGAATCGGCTTTCTGTATGTTCGCAGAGGAACCCCTTTCAAAAGCCCCTCAACAGGCGGCGGTCAAGAAGCGGGACGAAGATCGGGAACGGTCAACGTGTCAGGCATAGTTAGTATGACAGCAGCTCTCTCGGAATCCCTCAATGACAGAAAGACCAAAAACAGCCGACTGATATCACTTCGAAACCAACTCATAGATGCATTGCAGCGGATCGATGGTGTGCAGATCACAGGACACCTCACAAACCGCTTGCCGGGTCATGTATCATGCGTTATTGAAAATGTGGCTGCTGATGTCGCATTAGCGGCGTTGGACGCATCAGGTGTGTGTGCTGGAAGCGGCAGCGCGTGCTCAAGCGGCCGGGGCAAACCTTCCTCAGTGTTGTTAGCTATTGGTATCGAGCCAAAGTATGCAGCAAGTGCGCTCCGCTTTAGCTTCGGCGACTATATCACCGATACGCAATTCGAGCAGGCATTAGCCCTCATTCAGACCACAATTCAAAGGTTGTCTGCACTGCGATGACAGATATATGCCCGTTAAACAACTGGGACAATTTCTCACTTGACTGCCAACCCTCAAACGGAAAGTGTGTAGTCGTAGCGCTTTCAGGAGGCATCGACAGCGCAGTTGGCGCGTGTCTCTTGAAACAGCAAGGGTATCGCATCATCGGCGTGATGCTGAAGTTCTGGGCTGAAGCAGACAGCAGCGAGCCAACTGGTATGGATAACCGATGCTGCACAGCCTCAGCCGTCGATGATGCGCGTGCATTGTGCAATTCACTGGACTCGCCGTTCTATCTCATCAACTGCGAAGAGCCATTCTATGATAATGTCGTGAAGCCATTCATTAACGATTACCTTACATGTAACACCCCAAGTCCTTGTTTACGCTGCAACGCGCTTGTGAGATTTCCAAAGCTGCTCCAGGTTGCCGATGCCTTACAAGCCGATTACCTAGCGACTGGCCACTATGTTCAGCTAGATTCACAGCGTGAGAAGAACACTATGAAACGAGCGGTTGACCGGCAAAAAGACCAAAGCTATATGTTGTATGGCCTCAACCAAGAACAGCTGCCCAAGCTGTTGTTTCCACTCGGTACATGGCACAAGACGGATGTCCGGGTATGGGCAGCAGAACATGGGATCCCGTTAAGTCGTAAACCGGACTCCCAGGAGTTGTGCTTCATCAATGACGGTGACTACCGAGCATTTCTGGAGCGCCAGTCAACGGTATCGCCTCAGGTTGGCATCATCAAACATACAGATGGGCGTGTTTTAGGTGAGCATCGGGGTTTGTGGAACTACACGATTGGGCAGCGTCGCGGCTTAGGCGTTGCGTATGGCGAACCGTTGTTTGTAGTGCAAAAAGATGCAGCAACAAACACGTTGATACTGGGTCCAGAAGGTCCGAAACCCACAGTAAAGTGCCGGATCAAGCAAATCAACTGGATTAGCGGACCACCGGCAGATGACCAAACACCACTAATGGCATGCACCAGATATCACGGCCGAATGTATGAGGTGACACTCGAATCGGATTGGGTCACTTTCGTTGAGCCAGCGCATTTGGTCGTTCCTGGACAGGGGCTCGTGGTTTACCACGACGATGTGTGCATGGGCGGCGGGGTTATCGCAGAAACCGTAGGCATTGATGGTTAGAACATCAGATTGAGACTAGCGACCAACCGCGTTTCCGACTTTTCCACACTTAATGATGGCATTTCATAGCTATTCCACAGCCACTTTAGGCCCATGGTTGGCTTAGTGCCTAGCAGCATCCATTTAGGTTTATAACCTACCGATAGGTTGGCGAATGTGTGTTCATCATTAAAATCAGAACTGGCTTTATCGCGGATGCGGTAGCCTAACGAAAGATCCGTCGACCATCCCGTCTTCACGAAATCGGCACCCATACCCAAGGCGTATGTCGATATCACATCATTTGATTCATACTGGTCATTTCGGTTTTGTTTGCTGCCTATCGTAATTGATGGCCGCAGTTTCACACTGTCATGCTGTATGGTCGATGACGCAGTGATATTGGTCGTCATTGTGACTTTTTGCTTCGATTGTCCTGGTGAAAAAACCAGGGCAGCAACGGTCGCTTGAACTGCGACATCACCTACCTGATCTTTCCAGGATGTTGAGTATGTCGTTTCATCAAGCTGTGACTTACCACTGGTGGCATGATGCCGAATGAGTATCGTGGCGACAGACTTCTCACGGGCGAACAACTTCCTGCGATCGAACTTTAACTCTGTCGAATAATCATGTGTGGTGTTTTTAAGCTGACCGGCCACATTATTATGGTAGTAGGTTTCGCTGAGCGATATTGTGTTGTTTTTCGTGATCTGCGAGCCCGATAACCTGAAGCGCTCTCTATCTGTGACAGTGCTGCCTAACTTCGTAGTAAATGACGGATCAATGAATTCATACTCAGCAACTAAACTGCCTTTATCATTCGTCCGATTCATCTGGTATCGCATTGCGGTACCGTTGTTTCGTGTGACTTTAGTATTTTTTGTGTTTGTATATCCTGAATATGCCTGATCCATCGATAATGTCACATCTGGTGACAACTTGCTCGTAAAGCTAAGCGATCGATAGTGGTAATCATTTTGTTTATGCGTCTTACCTGCAAAACTGCTGTCTGTGGCGTCATAAGCGCTGATGCTGTAGCTATTCGATTTGTTGATATTATGGTTTAACTTGATGCCCGAAAAATCGCGTTCGACGAGATCAACCGCCCCATCATCCCATACTTCGTTGAATTTCGGTAAGCTCCGACCCTGAAATACATCCAGCGAGTATCCGCCATTTCCCTTCGCCTCAGATCGTGAAACCGTATAGCCATTCAATGAGGATCTAAAGCCATAGTTACCGAAAATGATACGGTTCTCACCAAAGGTCACCTGATTGGTGACAACGGTCTTTGCTTTTTTTGGTTTGGGTTGAGCAATGGGGGTTGTAATTGATGAAGATTTAGGATTCGTTGCTGCAGCAGGTACCATAGCCACTATCAACACGATTGGTAACCAAAGCACGAGACAACTCCAACAAATGGTATATACAATCTATGTATATTATACAGCTTAAATTAGGTTGTGCCCGATATTCCCATTGCCATAGATAGTATCTTCTGCTGTGTGGCCTCGGATCTACCCAGCTCTCCAGTGATATGACCTTCATGCATCACGATGATTCTTTCACATAGCAGCAATATTTCTGGAAGCTCAGATGATATTACAATAATGCTCACACCACTATCCGCTAGCTCGCGAATCAGTTGATATATCTCCGCTTTTGCGGCGACATCTATTCCTCTTGTGGGTTCATCAAAGATGAGGATCTGGCACTGCCGGCATAACCATCGTGCCAGCACAACCTTCTGTTGGTTGCCCCCGCTTAGGTGGCCTGTGACCATTTCAACACCTGTGATTTTAGTGTGAAGTGAATCTGCTATCCGTTGAGCTTCATCCTTTTCGGCTTTACGGTTGATAAATAGTCCGCGTGTAAACTTGTCTAGATGCGCGAGAGTAGTGTTCTCCCGAACGGTCATCGTGAGCACAAGCCCTTGATTTTTCCTGTCTTCCGTAACGAGTCCTATGCCGTTGGTAATAGCATCCGACGGCTTTCTAATTCCTACCGATTTCCCGTTTATCAACACCTCACCAGACAGCACCTTATCTGCACCGTAAATTGCACGAGCAACTTCACTGCGTCCGGCGCCTACTAGCCCAGAGAGGCCAAGTATTTCGCCCTTCCTAAGCGTGAAAGAGATATCCTTTATCTTTGTGCTGGTCAAAGACCTTACTTCAAGGTGAATACCCCTGTCAACATGCTCTCTTTGTGATGTCTCGGCAGCAAGCTCCCTGCCCACCATCAGCTGTACAAGTTTATCCATCGTCACATCTTGAATGGGCACGCTGCATACATGCTCACCATCACGCATGACTGTCACTGTGGAGGCTATTTCAAATATCTCTTCCATGCGATGCGAAACATACAGTATGCTGACACCTTGCGACTTCAACTCAGAGATGAGTCGAAAAAGTTGTTCAATCTCACGATCTGTCAGCGAGGCTGTTGGCTCGTCCATGACTAACACAGAAACTTCATGTGACACGGCTTTTGCGATCTCAACTATCTGCTGTTGGGCCACATTTAGCTCCGAGACAAGTGTATTCGCACGAAATCCGGCGCTAAGCTTATCAAGAATCCGTTGTGCTTGGTGTTCCATAGATGCAAAATCTACAGTGCCTAGGGCATGCTTGGGCTCATGACCTAAATAGATGTTTTCAGCAGCAGAAAGGTACGGTACCAGCATGAGTTCTTGGTAGATCACGCTGATACCCCGATGCATGGCATCGATTGGGGACGCGAACTGCACCTTGTGTCCATTCATCAAGATGTCTCCACTTGACGCATGTAATGCACCTGCGAGTATCTTGATTAAGGTGGATTTACCAGCACCGTTTTCTCCAACAAGTGCATGAACCTCACCTTTTTGCAGTTGCAGACTGACATTGTGCAGAGCACGAACACCAGGAAACTGCTTGCAGATATCTCGCGTTTCGAGCACACAGTGGTCCATATTCGAGTCCCCAATACCCATTACTTAAGAACTGCCTTAGTCTTCAGTATCTGCTCTTTAGGCACTTTTTGACCGTGCAGGATGTCGAGCGCATTCTTAACCGCCTCTTCACCGCCCGTTTGGTAAACAAATGTCGCCGAAAGTATGCCTTGTTTCACATAAGACACACCTTCATGCGGCAAGCCGTCCACGCCAACGAATTTGATGGTCTTCTCCCGACCTTTACCCTCTTGTTTGGCCGCGAGATAGGCTCCGTATGCCATGGGGTCATTCTGTCCATATACGGCATCAATTTGCGGGTATCGCGAGAGAGCTGATTTCATTTCTGATTGCGCATTAGGACCCAACCACTTACAGTCAGCATCGAAAATGATCTTGATCTGCGATCCTTTGATACCTTCCATAAATCCCTGAGTTCGCTCAATTGATCCGCTGGTCGTGCTTAGTCCTCTGAGCATCACCACGTTGCCTTTACCAGCCAATACTTTGACGAGATGCTTACCCACTTCACGGCCGATCTCGATGTTGTCGCCGCCAATGAAGGAGGTGTAGTTATCACCCTCAACACGCCGATCAAGCACGATAACAGGGATGCCCGCAGCCATCACTTCGGCGACTGGCTTTGTTAATGGGCGGGATTCTTTTGGACTGATGATCAGCAAATCCACTCCCTGAGCAATGAACTCACGAACTTGGCTCTGCTGGGTTGGGGTGTCATTCTGTGCGTCTTTGAAAAGCATCTTGACTTCGGGATGTTTTTCGGCAGCAGCTTTTAAATCAGCATTCATCTGCACACGCCAGGGTTCTCCAAGGTTACACTGGCTCATGCCGATCACATATGGGTTGTCGGCAGTTCCTTTCGCCGCTTTGGTACTAGGCTTGTTGCTGCTGCAGCCAGCTGCGACCAGAATTGCTAATGCCGAACATGCTAAAACGAGAGATTTCGGAACCATCATCAGGTAGCCTCCTAGATATCAGTCGTTCTTTCTTTGTTGTATAAGCACGGCGCACACGATAATGAGACCTTTTGACATCAACCTCACCGATTCATCCACATTGTTAATGCTCAGTATTTTGTTGATATACCCCATTATTAACACGCCAACTAACGTAAACACCATTCCACCACGCCCACCTAACAAGCTGCTTCCACCGATTACCACCGCAGCCACAGCGTCCAGCTCATAGGTAAATCCAGCCTCAGGATCACCTAGCTCCAACCGTGCGGAGTTCGATATTCCACCAAGAGCCGCCATCATACCGCATATCACATAGGCCCATGTTTTCACAGCATTCACTTTAATGCCGGATAACCGGGTCGCCTCTTCGTTACCGCCAATAGCGTATAAATACCGACCGAAACGCGTATTTCGGATGATAATCATCATACTGACGATCACTACCAGGAAGATCAATGTGGCTGGCTGAAAACCAATGTAGTGCAGTTTTGTGGTCATCCAGTTTAAAAACTCAGGAGTTCCCGATTGAACCGCATACCACTCCTTGGCACCAGGCTGCACTTTTATACCACTGGAAAGCCATTTCGCCATGCCCCTTGCGGCGACCATCATGGCTAATGTGGCCACAAATGGCTGCATCTTGAACCGCGACACAAGCGTGCCGTTTACGAAGCCGATGCACGCGCCAGCGGTCACAGTGACTGTAATGGCAGCAAAAGCGCCCCACCCATACCCCATTGTGAGCAACGAAAACATAACCGCACAAAAACCAAGCACGGAGCCCACAGAAAGATCTATTCCGCCAGTCAGTATCACCAAAGTCATACCGGTAGCCAAAATACCATACTCCGCATACTCAAAGAGCACATCCGACTGCGTGCTTAGTTTGAGGAATATGGGAAAGCCATTAACATCTTTTGGACTAAATAAGGCACCTAAGACAAAAACTGCGATGAGTGCGGCAACACCGCGAACATCGCCTAGCTTCTTAAAGATCCCAGATATACGCTGAATTACATTCGATGATTCGGTCAAAGTAGTTTCTCCACAGCATCTACGGGAGTATTCTTAGCGATATTCTATCATCATTCAGCCTTCGATTTACCATGACACCCACTTGATTTTGGGGCTTTCATCATATTAAGTATGACTATGATGCTGTCGATGATTACGAGCAGGATTTGGCATAGACCTTATTGAATAGACAACTACAATGTTCAATGGAGTCAGTAAATTGTCGACCACGATGTATATATCGCAGTTCGGTGCAAAAGCAAACAGCGGAGTAGATGCAACGGAAGCATTCCGTAACGCGCTTATTGAGTGTCGCAACAAACCAGGATGTAAACTAGTTTTTGAACCAGGTCGCTACGACTTTTACAGCAGCGATCAACCGCCATATGACAGGCGGGTTGCAAGCATCGAGCAGTTTACTGACTTCACCATAGATGGACGCGGATCAGAAATGATCATCCATGGAATCAGCAACTTCATCGTGACATACCAGTCGACAAATGTGAAAATCACAAATATGAAAGTGGATTT
>CAZFLA010000093.1:0-13817 GCA_964519405.1 uncultured bacterium | reverse complement strand
TAACGCCGCGCTCTCGCTCTTCTGGAGCGCAGTCGATGGCGTCATAGGCCTGGTAATTAGCCCATCCCTTGGTTGCCAGACACTTTGTGATGGCCGCGGTAAGGCTTGTCTTGCCATGATCCACGTGGCCAATGGTGCCAATGTTCATGTGTGGCTTATTGCGCTCGAATTTCTGCTTAGCCATTTGTGGGTTATCCTCCCTAAACGTCGTCGTTACATCTATAAAAATTGCGTTGTGGCACCGAATATCGGCGACCAAGATACTATCTGCGCTACTCAAGCGTTAGCTATGAGAATGGAGCCCTCGATGGGATTCGGACCCATGACCTCGTCTTTACCAAAGACGCGCTCTACCCCTGAGCTACGAGGGCACAATTTCGCCTACTCTTTGACAAGAGCAGGGATTTTGAGTGGTGGGGAGAGAAGGATTCGAACCTTCGAAGGCATTCGCCGACAGATTTACAGTCTGTTCCCATTGGCCGCTCGGGCATCTCCCCACGAAGATGCGAACGCGATTGAGGCGCATGAAATAGAATACAAGTTTCTGAGCAGATTGTCAAGGGGTATCCACCGAAGTTGGTAAAACTACCCAAAATTGCCCAAAAGCGGTGGTTAACACCACTTCAATACCAGTAAAAATACGAGGTTTCTTCTATGAATACAGCCTTCAAACCTAAAGAGCTTTACTACCCTAAAGCGATGAGGCGCATCAACACGGGCATCAAGGCAGCCGTTAAAACTGCTCCTAAAATGGCTGCTACAGCCGCACTGCTGCGTTCACACCCATACCGCTCGCTGAGCACCGCACACTGCATTGCAGGCGGCATGGAGCCAGTGGTCACGGCGACCGCTCGAACGATGGGGTCAATGGGCATTTTCATAGTGACTAAGTAAATGATCAACGGCATCAAAAGCATCTTAAATGAGAGCATGCCCAGCACAGTACCGATTGTTTCCTTCTTCAGCAACTGGCTTGTTTTCAGCATCAGCCCCAGTGATATCATCACCAGCGGAGCAACCGCGCCTGTTAATGTGGATGCCACGGTTTCTATAATAACCGGCACACGAATATGCAGCGCGTTAATGATCAAAGTAAGCGCAAGCACAATCAATGATGGGTGTGTAAAGGCCGCGATCAGGTCGCGTTTTCTATCAAGCTTGGATTCCCCGCTGCGCTGACCCAGCGATATCATAATTGGTACAGCCACCAAAAACAAGATCACGAATGTGCCTATCTGGTCGTACATGACCGCAGCCGCCATCGCTTTCGAGGCTAGCACTTTGCCGTCTGATAGCGACACATTATAGCTATTCGCCATGGTCGCGGCAGAATATGCGGCTGCTGTTACGGGATACCCAATGAACGCGGTATTGCCGAAAGCGGCACAGGCTAAAAATGAGCCAACATTCGGAGCCGGTTTTCCAGCAGCCCTCGCGGCGAGTATGGCCAGCAGCATGACGACGATCTCGCAGACGATGAATATACCGGTGGTGATCATCATATCAACGGAAATATGCTGTTGATACACCGCCTTGAAGATCAAGGCGGGAACCGCGAAGTCTACAATGATACGGTTGATAACCTTGGTATCTTGCGCGGCCAATAACCCACGCTTTTTAGCTATATATCCCGCCAAAACGACGATACATAGCGAAAGAACTACAATCGTAAGATTCAAACCATACTCCTAAGCAGATGCAGCCTAGCTCCGTCGGCAGGCAGTTTTGCTTACCCTACACCCATGACCGTCATCAGCAGCGGCATCGATAAAGCAACCAATAACGCGCCTACGATAGCCACAGCCGCGGCTAACGCACGCTCGCATCCATAGCGTTCGCTTAATACCGCGCAAAGCATTGCGGGCGGCATAGAGCCGCTTGTTACGGCCACAGCCCTCACTAGCGGGTCAATACCTAGCCTAGCTGTTCCAATATAGATAATCAAGGGCATCAGCACCATTTTCAGCGCCAATATCCCGCCGACCATGCCGATACTGTCCCGCTTCATCAGTTGACGGCCTTCCAGCATCAAGCCGAGTGATATCATCACCAGCGGCACCACCGCGCCAGAAAGTGTGGATGCCACATGAAGCACGATGTTAGGCACCTGTATATGCAGGAAATTCAACAGCAATGTGACCATGAGGGTGATAAATGAAGGACTAGCTAATGCTTTAACCAGCTCTCTTCGCTTATCTACACCGCCTGGAGCCGTTTGCCGCCCCATCGCCACTAAAATAGGCACAGCCACAATATACAGCGTGACAAACATACCAATCTGGTCGAAGATCACCGCGGTAGCCATAGCTTTGCCCGCCAGCAACCGGCCAGACTCCACAGATACCCCAAAGCTATGCGCTAGACCCACCGCTGAATAGGCCGCAGTGGTCACAGGATATCCCAGAAAACCGGTGTTCCCAAACGCCGCGCAAACAGCACTAGATGCGACCATCGGTGATGGTATCTTGAATGGCTTCATCACCAGAAAAGCCGCTGCAAGCGTGATCAGCTCTGCCGCAATAAATACCACTGTGGTCAGTATCATATCTTTCGATATGCTCTGCTGATAAACAGCGTGGAATATCAGGGCTGGCAATGCGAAGTCGACGATCAGCCGGTTTATCACTCCGGTATCTGTGCTAGCAAGCACACCACGCTTCTTGGCGATATATCCTGCCAAAACCACCACGAACAGCGCTATTACTACTTCAACTAATTGCAAAGCAACTACCCCAATAATACTAAATAGGGGACAAGCTCCACTTGTCCCCCGTCCAAATCTCTATGCATATTGAATATGCAGCAATTAGTCTTTATCCCACTTTCGGTGATGGCACTTATCTAGCGCAGCTTGAATCAACCCACAGAACAATGGATGTGGTCGGTTTGGCCGGCTCTTGAACTCTGGATGGAACTGTGTCGCCATGAAGAACGGATGGCTGTCAAGCTCGATGATCTCCACCAACCTTGAGTCTGGTGATAGACCGCTGAATGTCATCCCTGCTGCGCCTAGGCGATCACGGTACTCATTGTTCACTTCGTATCGATGTCGATGTCGCTCGTACACCACGCTGTCTTTATAAAGCTTGGCTGCTTTGGTTTTAGGCACTAACCGACATGGCCAAGCGCCTAAGCGCATGGTCGCGCCCATATCGGTGATGTCTTTTTGCTCAGGAAGCAGGTGTATCACCGGATAAGCGCAGTTCTGATCAACCTCTTCGGTGTTCGCCCCGTCCATACCGCAAGCATGACGGGCAAACTCGATGACGGCCATCTGCAAGCCGAGGCACAGACCTAAGAACGGAACTCCGGTTTCGCGTGCATACTGAATAGCTGAGATTTTACCCTCTAGACCGCGTGCACCAAAACCACCTGCGCAAACTACCGCATCATACTCGCTCAGCTCTTCTGCGATGTCCTTGCCTTCCAGCGCTTCGCTGTCTATCCACTCCACATTCACACGTGCATTCCGAGAAATGCCCGCATGCTTCAGTGCTTCACCAATGGAGATATAGGCATCACCGTTATCAACATACTTGCCAACCACTGCGATATTTAAGCGGTATTTTGGCCTCTTGATTACATCAACAATCCCCTGCCACTCGGTAAGGTCAGGCTCCACCTGTTCCATGCACAGACGCTTCATAGCCATCTTGCATAAACCGGCATCCTCTAGCAGCAGTGGAACTTCGTAGATGGTGGATGCATCAAGGCACTCGATAACTGCACTCGTATCTACATCGCAGAAGAGTGCGATTTTATCCTTAACATCATCACCAAGCGGCACTTTACTGCGGCAGATTAGGATGTCTGGCTGAATACCAATTTCGCGCATCTTGTGAACACTGTGCTGGGTCGGTTTGGTTTTAACCTCATCCCAAGGTCCTACAGACGGCACCAATGTCACGTGGATATACATCACATTGTCGGCACCCATGCGCTTTTTAAACTGTCGAATAGCCTCCAAGAACGGCAGGCTTTCAATATCACCCACGGTACCGCCGATTTCAGAGATGATGACATCTGCCTGGCTCTGCTTGGCAACTAGCTCAATGCGATCCTGGATCTCGTTGGTGATATGCGGAATAACCTGAACGGTGCCGCCAAGGTATTCACCGCGGCGCTCTTTTTCGATGACCGTTCCGTATACCTTGCCTGTGGTCACATTGCTGTGCTTCGTCATGCTGACGTCAACAAAGCGCTCATAATGGCCAAGGTCCAAGTCTGTTTCAGCCCCGTCATCGGTGACAAAAACTTCACCGTGCTGATATGGGTTCATGGTACCAGCATCTACGTTTACGTAAGGGTCAAATTTGATGGGCGCCACCTTGTACCCTCGACAGCGAAGCAGACGTCCTAAACTGGCAGCGGCTATACCTTTGCCTATTGACGACACGACGCCGCCTGTAACGAATATATATTTGGCCATGAGCCTTCCTCCGGTGAATTGTCACGATACTTACTCAATTATCAATTTTATCACTCCGAGTATAGCCGGGGCAAACTTACGCACAATCCGAGTATATGCTGCGCTGTTTACCCATTTACAACCATCCCGACAAACAGGATGGACATTATTTTGTAATAACGTATACTATATAAAATGATGGTTATCCTATCACACGCACATTAAAGGTGATATATCCATGTTAATTGACTATGCCACGAAGCATACTGATCACGTTAAACGGATGCACACAATGCAGGTCATGTGTTATCAACATACGATGTTTCTAGCTGGCGAGATATGCCGACACGGCGTCTTTCGGTTCCATCAGCAACGAGATGCCTCCGGCCTTTGCCGATGGAGATATCACAGCGACCTAGTTAGATCAGGTTTACAGATTATCGGGATTTCTCGATTGGCGGCGCACAACGGAGTTATCAATGAATAATCAACCTACTCCCAACCAACCTACGCCTTCGCAGACCACATACAACACATCATGGGCGCCTTCTGTCATAGGCTTCGTCCTGCTGCTGGCTGGTCTTTGCACCTACGGAATATGTAAGGTGACAAATTACGACACAAACGTAACAAATACGGTGTTCGCGGTAGTTACCATTATGATAATCATCAGCAGTGCCACAAACTCCGCACATGTCAACGCCAACGTTCCTATTGATCAGCGAGGTAACCCGATACTTCGATTGCTGCAATACTGGTTGATACCCAGTCTTTTGGGCTTATTTCTGCTGAGCATTATGCTGAGTGTGCGGGTTCTATACGGACATCATCAGGTACCATCAAACACCGTTATATATATGGCACTGTATTTCTTCTTCATGTGGACGGCTATTGGTCAGTTAGTCGGGCGAATCTATTCAGGAAGAGCTCATGATGCGGTATTGACAGTTGTTGGTTTGGTGGTGCTTACATGGGTTAGCTACGCGTTAGGCAGCTTATGGTCAACACAAAAACACGTGATGCTGGTTGTTCCCGACCTGATCACCGCATTCACCAGCCGCCGTCTCATCGCAATTTCCGATGGAAACCTCGATCCATTTTACGCAGCAACCGTCATCATGACAACGCTGGTATGTTTAGGCTTGTCTTTACGAAGCTACCTTGCACCGAAAAGCGAAGTCATTACTCCTTTCGGGGGGTTAGTATTTATGGCACTGCTAACTACGGTCTTAGTAGCAGTAGATGCCACGATCTATTCCGCACATCTTGATGAATACCCATGCGGACTTGAGTGGGGCGAATGGCTGCTTCGGCAGATTATCGCCTCACAGATTCCACTTCTGTTTGCCAGTATGGTGTATGGGCTGTCTACAACGTCAAGCCTTCATACATGGATCAATTCGCGGCGAACAGCGCTCATGCGTATCTGGTGTACACCGATATGGGCGGTTATCCATTGCCTGATATGGTTGATGCTCGTAATCCCCTTTCACAATAGACAGAAGCATTGCATGCAGGTAGATCATCTATCTGTCATCATGCCGATATGCGTATCATTACTCATAGTTACCATTACTATGGTGTATCAAGCGTTACGGCTGAAATACGACACGAACCCCTTGTTCTATTTCGCTGTCATTACGACCATACTGACGGTGCCCATTCTACCTGCGGCCGAAACAGCCCGGTGGCCCTATCGACCCATCATTGATGCTGTATTAACATCAAGCATGAATCACAAAATGTCATTCAGTACTTACCCTGCTGCCCTAGCGATTATATGTGCATGCAGCATTATCGTTTTGTTGGCAACGCTCGGAATATGCGGTAAACGCCAACATAATCACCACAATTGACGTTTAATTTTCCTGTCGCGTAGTGTATTTGCAAGACAATGTAGAGTATAATAACGGCGTCTTGACGAATATGTTGACAGCGTCCCGTCAGCAGATGTCAACGGCGTTAATCGCCATGCTCATGTTTTAGCGACCTAAGATATTTACTATATGATTTTGTTTCTATACCGATGTGGGAACAAATGGGGATATTGAAAGCGTTAAACTAATATCAAACTAGCACTCAACACGAAGACTGTTTGCTAACAAGGGAGAGCATTCATGATAGAAATTCGTGATCTACGTGTAGACTATGACGAAGTCTGCGCGGTGCAGGACGTCTGCTTAACCGTGAAGCCTGGCGAAGTCTTTGGACTTATCGGGCCGAACGGAGCTGGCAAAACAACCACATTGCGAGCGGCCGTTGGGCTTTTGGAGCCGACTTACGGAACCATCAAACTCGGCGGATTTGACCTCGAGGCCCAGCCGGAACAGGCGTTGGCCCAAGTGGGCTTTATGCCCGACTACACCCCGATTTACAACGACATCACGGTGTGGGAGTTTCTGGATATGTTCGCGGCCAGTTATAACATCTCACCCATTGAGCGTGAAGTGCGCATCGCGGAGTATCTTCAGGTGGTCGACATCTCCGTGAAGCGCGACACCATGACCAAAGGGCTATCGCGCGGCATGAAGCAGCGGTTGATGCTGGCTCGCACACTCATCCCTCAGCCGAAAATTGTGCTGCTGGATGAACCTGCCAGTGGAATGGACCCCTTCGGCCGCGCTATGCTTAAGCAGGTTATCCGCACGCTGCGCGACCAGGGATGCGCGGTCATTATCTCCTCGCACATCCTTTCGGAACTATCCGAGTTCTGCGACACTGTGGGCATCATGGAAAAAGGACATATCGTGATGTCGGGTGATGTTCAAGAGATAGGCAGCAAAGTAATGGGTAAGCAGAAAGTAGTTATGAAACTGCTTTCGGATCCGACAGCTTGTGTTGATCTGCTAAACACCATAACCGACGTAAACACCGTCACAACCAATGGGTATGATGTCAGCTTTATCTTTGATGGTGACGACAACAACCTCGCGGAGCTATTAACCATCGTCACATCCAAGGGTGTGAAAGTATTGAGCTTTGGCAAACAGCAAGCCGATCTAGAAAGTATCTTCCTTCAGGTCGGCGCCAAGGAGGTAAGCTAGATGAAGTCTTGGACAGAAAATCCCATTTTTGTTAAGTTTCTGCGCTCACAACTGCGCATTAATGTGGTGCTGCCCGCGGTGATCGGTGTGGCACTGTTGTCTATGCTTATCGCATTTTCCATATCGGAGAAAAATGATGCTCTGTCGACGTTAGTAACAACACAAGCTGTGCTCATTGTTATCGGTGCTGCAATCACAACCACAGCCGTCAGCAGCGCACGCGAATCAAATATGCTGGATCTGCACCGCATCACTCCTCTGAGTCCATCACAGATTGCAGTTGGGTTTTGGCTGGGACCATCGGTTCTGATGTGGCTTCTGGCGGCAGTGATTGTGCCGTTTATCATCATAAGATCCGGTTTTCATGCCGAATTATGGGGTTACCTCATTGCGTTGATCGTCAGTGGGTTAACATGGCAATGCTTTGGTTTGCTCTTGGGGTTACTCCCTGGGTTATCATCGGGGCTTTCTAGCGGTGCCATCGTGGCAGCATATGGTATATCCGCACTAATGTCTCCATTGCCCCTCATAAACATGACGACAGTGGCACCCATGGCATCACTTTTTTTGAATGGTCCAACAAGCACTCACGTGATGGGTGATGCCTTACTGCCTGAAGCCATTCTGCCAATGACATTACTGCATTGCGCCGTGTTTGGTGTGATTTTTTTGCTAATTGCCAGGCGATGCATTAAAGACCCCATCAGTGGTTTCGCCAGTAAACGACTTGCACTGGGATCATTTGCGGTGGTAAGTCTGCTGGCATGTATTGATATTGCAGTTATAGATTGGCAGCATCAACTAAACGAAGCACCATTTATCATTAACTACGGGTTTGTGATGATCATCCAGGTTCCACTTGCGATCATCTTAAGTGCTGCAATGTCGGTCAGTAAAGGAAACTACCTAAAGGGACTGCACAGATTCAAACGCATCCCGGCTAAGGCTAATCCATATTGGTCAAGCACAGCGGTAAACATTGCAGCGATATTCGGCCTGTGCCTCATCATGGCACTCACCGTGCCCATTGTGATCATGTCAAACTCGAAATACATGGACTTTACCCATACACCGCTGGATATCCTGCGAGTGTGGTGTTGCTTGGCTGCATGTATTTGCTACACCTTAACGATTGGGTTCATAAAGCAAGGCAGCGACCTTCTTTATGGTAAGAAAAGCACTACCCGATTCGTGTTGGTCATGTTTATCTTGTGGATTTTGCCGTTGATTAACAATATGAGCGGGACCAACGATCATGTGATCGATTCGTTTACCCCTCTAGCTTGTTTTGCATCAATGATCGCTAACGAAGATCTTCTAACAATATGGCCTCAGTATCTCATAATGCCTGCGTTCATCGCCCTAATCAGCGGAATCTACGCGTATTATGGCATTCGATCAGCCAAACAACAGGCTGAACTGCAAACAACCGCAATAAGCCAGTAAACTCCGGCTCCCCTAGGGGTAACCCTAGGGGAGTTTTGCATTTCTCTACTTACCTGTGACGCCCTTCGCGGCGGCTGTGGTGATATCAAGCCGAGTTTGCTTGGCATCATACTGCGCTTTGACGCCGGGCAGCTTATTCAGCGTCTGCAAGGGCAGGTAAAGCACGCCTTTGCGCAGAACTGCCGGCAGCTGCAGGGCGATCTTTGTGGAGCCAACCATAACTACCTTCGCGTTGGGTTTCGCCGTCACCGCCTTACCATTAATGAGGTTCTGGCAAAATGCGGCGGCCACATAAAGCTGACCGTTTATGGTTGCTGCAGGATAGGCCAGGTCAACAGGCTGGCTGTTGACCGTGACGGTGATATCTTTAAGCCGTGAAGCGGGTTTGTCGGTTTTGAGGTTTGATGTATCCTTTGGCAGCAAATAGAACACGCAGCGGGTATACACCACATCCCCAGTCGAGGCGTTAATACGCATCATCAACACAGGCATCTGCAGCGTGTTTTCGTTATGGGTATCATCAAACACCAGGTTTGGTTTATCGCCTAATCGGTATGTGAAGTCATAACCAATAAATGGCAGACCAAGCGAGTCTTCTTTGATGACCGCTTTAGCCCATTCGGGATGCTGCTCATATACATACGGCCAAGTTATTCTCTCGCCTTGCTCTGTGCTGTAGACAAATCCAGCTGCGATTTTCATGCTGATAGCCCTGGCCTGCGCTTCACTGACGGTGATGGCAGGAAAACCCCGTTTCACCGGTGAGTTAGCCGCTGTGAAGGCATTTAATACGCCCTTACGGTCGTATTGCAGGCACATCATCACAGATGGATCGATGATGCCATCAGCACGTTTGAGGTAATAACAGCCCTTATACAGCTCAACCATGGACTTTCGCGGCAGATCAGCTCGCAGTGACCATATGAAATCCGGGGTAAACATCGCGGCGTATTTGTTTGCGGCTTCCGATTCACCCGGCGTCCAATAGGCACCTGCTAAAACGAAGTTACTGCTCAACTGCAGGGTGATGCCCGATTTTGAATAGATAAACTCGTAGCGATATCTCGATTCGGGCGGTCTTACCTGAATAGAGGGGTTTTCATCCTTAGGAAGCCAGGTATATCGACTGGTAACCTGTTTCATCACATTTTCCGCGTCCGAATCGGCATAAACAGCGGTCATCAAACTCAAACACACGAACATCACGACGAATAATTTTTTCATATCCCCTCCTCGGGCACGCATAATAAAAAGACGCCACAATAAATCTTACGTCTATCACCAGATATGTGCACTATTGTGTCAAACACCCATCTACCCCATGCCAAACGCACATGAGTATGGCTGCCTCTATATACTAAGTCCGATGTCTCCTTGTGCAATATCGCAAGTGCTAAATAACACATACCAACTTCCCGGATGGGTTCGGCTATATCCGCGTTGATCTGCGTCCATTTGTGTCATCTGCGTTAGCGTTCTACCGGAACCTAAACCGCGGATGAACGCGAATTTACGCCAATGGATACATGGTCGGCAGTATCCGGTGCGACTAAGCACGACGACGCAACAAATACCAGCAAACCGGAACGGATCACGCTATATCCGCGTTCATTGGCGTCCATTTGTATCTATCCGCGTTAGTGTTCTATCGGTAACCAAACCGCGGATGAACGCGAATATACGCGAGCGTTAGTGTTCCACCGAAACCAAACCGCGGATGAACGCGAATTTACGCGAATAGATACATGGTCGGCAGTATCTGGTGCGATTGAGCACGACGACGCAATACATACCAGCAAACCGGATGGGATCACACCATATCCGCGTTTATTTGCGTTCATTTGTGTCATCAGCGTTAGTGTTCTACGGAGACTTAACCGCGGATGAACGCGAATTTACGCCAATGGATACATGGTCGACAATATCTAGTGCGAACCAAACAAGGCTGAGCAGCACGTACTATCTACCCGGATGGGTTCAAGGCATATCCGCGTTCATTGGCGTTCATTTGTGTCCATCAGCGTTAGTGTTCTACGGAAACTAAACCGCGGATGAACGCGAATATACGCGAATGGACACATGCTCGGCAATATCTATTACATACGAGCGATATCACTTAATATGACTGTGCTCACCGATGCATAGTTATTCTCGGCAGGTTATTTATGACTTCATCGCGAAATATGCATCAACTAACACCACACGAGGTAAGTATTCATGCACCACGCACTGCCACTAATGCTCATCACGGCAATGGCTATACTGGTTCCATCGAGTACCTTTGCACAGAATGCTTCCGCATCAAAAGCGGACGCAAAGCAGGCAACTCATGGTCGTTCTGTTAACATCGGAACAGCCTGGCCAGCGGTCGACAACCTAGGACGCAAACTGCCTGTTGAGGGCGAGGTGCCGGCACCACGGCCCGATAAGTTCGTAGGTATCTTCTATTTCCTTTGGCACACCGATACCACCGACCTTGGCAACCCTGAAGGCGGACCGTTTGACCTGACCAAGATGTTCGCGAAAGACCCCGACCTAATGAGTAAACCGCGGTCGCCGATTTGGTCACCCCAAAATGGTCAGAGCTACTATTGGGGAGAACCGCTGTATGGATATTATCTCAGCGCGGACGAGTGGGTCATTCGACGCCATGCCCAGTTGTTGGCAGATGCTGGTGTAGATACGTTGATTTTCGATACAACCAATAACCAGACCTACAAAAACGAGTATATGACCCTCTGCCGTGTATACACGCAGATCCGCAAAGAGGGCGGCAAAACCCCTCAGATTTGCTTTATGGTCAACACAAATGCCGGTGAAAGAGCGCAGCAGATATACAACGAGTTGTATAAACCAGGACTATATAAGCCTCTATGGTTTATGTGGGACGGCAAACCGTTGATTATCTGTGATCCTAATGTTGCTCTGCCCGACTACAAAAGCTTCTTTACCTTCCGCAAGGCACATTGGCCCACCGAAATGCGCAATACCGAAAATGCATGGCATTGGGAGGCCACATATCCGCAGCCATATGGTTATACCTCCGATCCTAAGGTGCCCGAACAAGTTAACGTTTCGGTTGCTCAAAACTTGAGTGCCATAGACGGCAGGGTGGCCAACATGAGCAGCGGATTGGCCCGCGGACGTGGGTTTGCCAACCACATTCAAGATCACTCGGTTGCTGCGATTAACTCCGGGCTTAACTTCCAGGAGCAGTGGCAGCGTGCATTTGAGTTGGATCCGCCTTTTGTGATGATTACCGGCTGGAACGAATGGTGGGCCGGACGCTGGGGTTCTGGTGATAGTTGGGGTTTTGTTGACCAATTCAACCAGGAATACTCACGCGACATCGAACCAGCAAAAGCCAGTCACTCCGACAACTACTACTATCAGATGGTGGCAGGCATCCGCAAGTATAAAGGAGCAGCCCCGCTGCCAAAGGCATCTGGAGTTAAGTCCATTAAAATACCTGGCAGTTTTGACCAATGGACGAGTGTGAAACCGGAATACAAAGTAGCCGTGGGCACTGCAGAGCCTCGTGACTACGCTGGTTCGAATGGTCTGCACTACACAAATGCCACACAGCGCAACCAGTTTGCTGAGATGAAGGTCGCTCGCGACCAAAGCAACTTCTACTTCTATGCCCAAACAACCCGATCGATGGCTGCGCATGCTGAAGGCACATGGTTGTTGCTTGACGTCACGCAAAACGGCTCTGCTGGTTGGGAAGGTTATGACTACCTGGTGCGAAGTGATGCAAATACAGGTGAGCTCTGGCTTGAAAAGAACACCGGCGGATGGAACTGGCAGCGCGTGAAGAAGCTCAAGTACCAGCTAAAAGATAACAAGCTGATGTTGGCCATTCCGCGTGCTCTCTTGGCGTTGAAGTCCGTCACCATCGACTTTAAGTGGGTAGACAACCTGCAAAAACCAGGCGACATTATGGACTTCTATGTCAGCGGTGATGCAGCCCCTATCGGCCGTTATAATTACCGGTATAAAGCAGATTAGCAGCTCAGCACTCCGGCACAAAAGCAGCTTGGCGGTTGTGCTGGAGTATCTGTTGAGTTTTACTAATTTGAAGCAGGTATTTAACATTGGTGTCCCTAAATGAATACAGAATAACACTGCCGTTACAGGAGACAATGTATGATTAGGCATCTGCTGTTGTTATCAGCGCTTTCTACCATGCTCTGGCAATCCTGCTCATACGCGGCAGATAATGCCGCAAAATCTGGAGGCAAACCGAAAATAATGAGTGGTCATTCAACGATACAAGGCAACCCATGGCCAGCCGTCGACGAGCTGGGTCGAACCCTGCCGGTGGCGGGTGAAGTGCCAGCTCCTCGTGAAGGCAAATTCGTGGGTATCTTCTACTTTTTAGTTCATAGCGACACAAGTGACGTTGGCAACCCCGATGGTGGTCCGTATGATCTGTCCAAGATCCTCGCGAAAGATCCTAAGGCGCTGGAGCATCCCGAATCACCATACTGGTCACCTATCAGCGGCCGCAGTTACTACTGGGGTGAACCGCTTTACGGCTATTACCTCAGCACAGACGAGTGGGTCATTCGACGCCACGCCAAATTGCTGGCTGAAGCGGGTATAGATACCCTCATCTTCGATACCACCAACGCCGTTACATACAAAGATGTGTACATGACAATCTGCAAGGTGTTCACAAAGATACGCAAAGAGGGTGGTCAAACTCCGCAGCTCTGCTTCATGGTGAACACCGAGGCCGGCAAGTCTGCACTAGAAATCTACAATGACCTATATAAGCCAGGTCTGTATAAGGATCTGTGGTTCATGTGGGATGGCAAGCCGTTGATCATCTGCGACCCCAAAGAGGCTCTTGATGAGTACAAGGACTTCTTTACACTGCGCAGAGCTCACTGGCCATTCACCATGGAAAACAC
>CAZFLA010000092.1:0-13820 GCA_964519405.1 uncultured bacterium | reverse complement strand
CACGCCTAACGATGCTTCGGAATCATCTGCAAGCTCAAAAGATTGATTCGCCCATTGACCAGGGATGCGGAATGGCTTCCAGCCGGTCATGTCCGCTGAACTGATGCTGCTGCGAGGGGCATCGAGAGCTGCTTTCCATATGCCGTCAAGGCTTTGACGCACCGGATGTGAGCTGTCAGTCGGTATCGGACGGTATGTCGGCAGCCAGTCCGGGTCAGAGTGGCCGGTGTTGTTGGCGGAAGCGGTCGCAGGTCCGGTTGCTGTGGAGACCACTCCGGCCGCGAGACGGGTGATGTCTGTGGCAACCTCCTTGGGAGAAGCTGGCGGTTTAAGATCAATTTGCGCCGATTGTGCATGATAGATCCGCGTGAGCTCCTCAAAGGCCTGTTCACACGCGGCATTGGGTTTACCGTTATTGCCCTTCAGTTCGGCATCCAGTAGCGCTCGTAGGTATAGAATGCGCCATCGCCAGGAGCTTTTGGTTGATCGGGGCAACGCGGAATCAATCTTTTTCACCGATTCGTAGGCTTCTTCGGCCCCAATGTCTTCTTGCGGGGCAACGCCCTTTGACGGGAACCATCCCGCATAACCCTCAAAGAGGCCCGGCCACCAGCGCATATGATGGTTGTGCTCCAGAGTCTGCACAACGGACAAGATATCGGCTGCTGCCTCGGGTGAGTATTGGTAACTGAAGTATCCTTTAAGGATATCTTCCACAGCGCGATCGGGGTTCCAATAGAGCTGCGCGCAGATCACTTTATTGATATCTTCGTAGATACCTTCGGAGTACGGATAGCCGCCATTAGCGCGATACTTGAAGCCTGACCATTGCTGCTGCAGCGTGAGAGGCATGGGGTTGGCGCCAAACCCACCCCACGGCCACATGCGATCCATACTTATTTCAGGAAAACCGAGCAATGGCAGCCCGCCTGGTGAGCCGTGCTTAAAGGCGTAAGTATCGGGCATGGAGATCAAGGCGTCGACCCAAGCAGGCTTGGTCTTGAATGCTGCTGCCAGACCCTCCCACTCCTGCTCATCGAAATACCATGTCGAGAGGTATATTTTGACATCCTTAAACATGCTTCGTGCCAGTTCAGCCAGCGGTTTCGCGGCCTTAAGGAAGCCGTTATATCCCCATGGGCTGCATTGCGGGCAGGAACAGGAGCCTTGATCATATGGCCATATCCACATATCGGTAATGCCGATATCTGCGAACTGGCTGAACATCTCTTTGAATTGCTTCACCAGCAGCGCCGGCACCCCTGGCTTGCTGGGGCACAGCTCCACGCCGTAAAACCCTCCGCGCCCCGGACCTACTGCCCGCAGCTCTGCAGGGCTGTTTGCATACCCCTCGTTGGCGATGATGCCCAAGCCGCGTCCCATACCCACTTCCTTGGCTGTTTGCAGTATGGCGCGCAGACGCTTGATCATTTTCTGAGAAACCGGGTCTGCCAGGCCGTTGAAGTGGTGCATGTCAAACCACACCATCAGGCTGTTCACGCCCCATAAAGCAAGCTCCTCTATGTAACGCTGCACTTCAGCAACCGGTGCATCGTGGTAGAAGTTATGGAAGTGGGTTGCCAGGTATATGCCGCGCACTGGCATTTTGGGCACAGAGCTGCCTCGCCAGCTTCCGGGTGTTATGGTGCTGCGTGTATAGCGAGCATCCCGCAGCCAGCGACCGATACCGTAGAGCAGCCCAGCCTCTTCATGCGCTGATATGGTGATGATGCCTGGGGTTGCCTCCGATATCGCGTAGCCGTTGCGGGCGATGTCGGCGCGGATCATCAGCTTGATGGTGAGCTCAGCCGCGCCTTGAAAGACGACTTTCGCTGTGCTGCGCTGAGATATCTCACGCTTGATGATGCTTATGATCTTGTCGGCGATGGCGATATGCTGCGCAAATTCGATCTTCAATGACGATACCTGTTGTTGATTACTCGCATTTACGGCATTTACGAAGATCAATGCGAACAGCAAGATCATGACGGAGCAGAGCATGAGCAGCCTCCAAGGCATATGTAAGCTGCTGTAACATGCGCCAATTACCCGCGTTTTCCCTGCTTAGTGGGTATGCTTGAGTCTATTGAGGTACCTCGCGGCTGGTAATAAACAACCGCCGCGAGGTGAGCTTTCGGAGGTTAGGTCAGCTTCCAGCCGCGTTCGAGTTGATCCACTGCCCAGGGGCTTTCCACCATGGGGTCTTTTCGTTCGCGCAGATGCTGCAGCAGCTCGGAGCGAAGGTTCTCTATGACATCCGCGTGTTGCGGCTGCGCGATGAGGTTTTCCATCTCCCAAGGGTCGTCAGGAAGGTGATAGAGCTCATCGGTGTCCGTTAAGTTCCACACATACTTCCACTCTTTATTGCTGATCATCCGCTGGGTGAAGAGGCCAAACTGCTGACCGTTGTATGTGCTGTATGCGTATTTGCGCCAATCATTCGGCGTGACACCGAAGAGCAGCGGCCGCAGCGATCGACCGTGCATTACCTCAAGCTCCTCACATCCCGACCAATCGCACAGGCTTGCGGATAGGTCAATAGCATGGATGACATACTGCTCGCAAGCGCTGCCTGGCTTGGTGAACCCAGGCCATCGGATAAGCAGCGGCACGTGCACCAGTTCTTGATACATGGTGTAGTGCTTATCAATCATGCCGTGGCTGCCGCCGGCATCACCATGGTCGGAGGTGTAGATGACTATGGTGTTATCATCAAGCTTCAATTCGCTTAAGGCGCTGAGCACCGTGCCAACGGCGTCGTCTACCTGCGATACCATGGCGAGATACCGCCGTTGATAGCGCTGCCAGTCAGCCCATGTCATCTCGGTTAATCCCCATGATGCCACTTGCTGGCGATGGATGTAGGGCTTATTATGGAAGTCGTCCGGGAAGTTGCCCCACGGCTGAATGTCTTCCGCTTTATACATATCCAGGAAGTGCTGCGTGGGAATGCATGGCAGGTGCGGTTCGGTGAAGTCAAGTCGGAGATGCCAGGGTTGGTCGGACTGGGCGTATTGCTCCATCAGCGAGATCGCCTGACGGGCACGCCAATGCGTCATGGCCTGCTCAGGAGCGGCGGGGTCATCGCCGCCAAACCAATCGAACTCGTCCATGACGGGATCGGCGATATCCTGCGAGGCCCGATAGGCCGTATAGCCACTTTGGTCCACCACATCCACGAAACCGCAGTCTTGAGGCGTTGCCGGGCCAACGCCCCATTTACCGACATGGCCGCAGCGGTATCCGCTTTCGGCCATCTTCGCGGTGATCGTAGGTGCATCAAATCCCTTTGGAGGCAAGCATCCGCCCACATTCCACGTGCCGCCGTGGGTTTCCGGCCATACACCGCTCAGCAAGCTGAGGCGGGTGGGGCTGCACACTGGGCAAGGCGAATAGGCATTATCGAATCGGCTGCTGTCGGCTGCGAGCTTGTCCAGATTCGGCGTCTTCACCAAAGGGTGACCGTTGAATGCTGTGCAGTCATAGCGATGCTGATCTGCCATGATAAATAGAATATTCGGACGACGAGACATATATTGACCCTCCAAAGAGTTCTCTTTTACAGTTAACATCCGGCACCAATCCACTTAACGACCATGCTGTTGGGCCACAGTGCCGATATGCGCCAGCTTACCCACGCTGGTATGCCGATGCTCAGTGCAGTGAGCATGATCATCTTGACCAGAGCAAGCTGATGATACCATCCTGCGGTCATCATCAGCCTTCCGAAGATATGAAGCAACAGCGCATGCGTGAGGTAGGCGAAGAAGCTGTTGCGTCCCAACCTCACCAACCACTTAGGCGCTTCGTTAAGCCGCTGCTGGTTGTGCATCAAAAGCCATACAATGATGAGGTTAACGATGGCACTATCCCAACGAAGGCTTGATGTGGCCAGCATTTCCATGCGATTATCCCACAGGCTGACCGATAGCGCCGTGGATGCGGCCACGCAGACAGCCAATAACCACCACACGGATTTCTGACTGTTTACCACTTTGCTGAGGGACAGCTGCCGCCACTGCAGTCCGACCACAAAGTAGAGAAGCCAACTACCTGCCGTCAGCATATACCACCAGGGCAGGGACCGCGTCGCTTGCCCTAACCACAGATAATACAACCACAACCCTCCGCTGATGACCAGCGCAAGGGCGATGTTTAACCATTTATGCCGGGCCAAGGCGATCCAAGCCGGTAAAGTGATGTAGAGCTGCATGATCATTGGTACAAAATAGCAGGGCACAGAGGCTTGACCATACAGCAGCGCTTGATATATCTGCGAGGCGTTCCATGTTTTGCCTGCGGCTGCATCAAGGGCGATGGCGATTAATGACCACAGCAAGTATGGTGGTATCAACCTGGTGAGCCGCTTGCGCATGAACTTTCCATAATCAGCGGGAAGGAAAGTGTACTGCGCCAGCAGATAGCCTGACAAGAAGACAAACAACGGCACGGCATATCCGCTGAGTTGACGCACGAGCATATACGGCACCAGTTCGGTATGCCTTGCTTGAGGATTCCAAGCGAAACCACTGGAGTGGATCACCCCGACTGCGATGATAGCTAGACCTCGCATAGCATCGAATGCACGGACCCGTGCAGAGGTGGCCATATATTACAGCGCCTTCACCAGGTTCTCGTATCGTACCGTCCAACTGCCATCATTTGGGAAGCCGGGTGCGTGTCGGTCTGGGGCACCATCCCAGCCTGCGGCCATCATCGCCACGGCATACAGCAATCCGCCGTTGCCTGGCAAGTAGAGGCATGGTCCACCTGTGTTTACCCCAAACTCGTTGAATTGGTTTCTGGCGGAATCGCGCAGCAGGCCGTCAACCGCTAACTGAGGTTCACCGACTCGCGCAGCGGCCATGGCAAACCATGGACAGTCCCATCCCCAGCAGTTATTCCAGTCCCACTTACTATTCACGGCTTTGACAGTGAGGTGGGCGGTTTGCGGACTCACTCCTGGCAATTCTGGGAGCATACCATATACACCGATGGGGTCGGGGTGCTCATAAGCACGCTTGTTATATGTTTGATCGGCCCATTCCGGTGAATGCACATACAAGCCATCATGGGTTGGCAGCGGATCGAGCTTGCTCAGCACAACCTGCCATTTACCGGGTGCAGATATGCCCATGCGCTGGCACCATTTTGTGGCGGTGACAAGCCCAAAGCGCCAATATGCAAGGTCGAAAACTGTGTCGTAAGTGATACCTTGTTCGCTGGGCGGCATGATGGGGTCTAGCGACAACTTGTCAGAACCGGCTCTATGGATGGGGTAGTCTGCCAAGTATTTCGCCGTCTCGATGACGATGCTGCCCCACTTTGCCAGAGTCTCAGCCGTTGGCTTCAGCCGATATTCCAGTTCCGCGAAGAAGATGGGGTGCGGCTGCTGCCAATGCAGCACGAAACTGCCGTCCCACGGCGCGGTGCGGCCTTCAGGGCCCATCATCTTGCCCCACTTTACGCCGTCATAACCGAATTGCTGCGCCAGCTTGCGAGCCAGCGGGTAGTCACGCTGATAGCATGACAGCGCCTTTTGAGCCATATCCCAACGGCCCCACAGTGCGTAATGGGCCAGATGCCACCAGGTCATTTCCATGTGCCACTGACCGCGCCAGGGGTCTATGCTCATGAGGCCGCTTTCTGCAGGCGGGTAACTGCCGGCACTGTTCACTGCGGTGAGATACTGCGAGAGAACCACGCGGCGTTCCAGCTCCGATGCGCGGGGATCCGTACTGCCTGTGAAGTCAATAGCACCGCCGGTGCTCCAAAACTTTCGCCAATGACTTACGCAGGCGCGTTCGCATTCCGCAAAACTTGGGATGCTGCCGGTATCGGCCTTTGGTGACAGCATGACAGTGAGGAAAAGATCGGAGCCTTCGGGGCTGATGCGCCATTGATGTGGTGCTGCGGCAGATATCTGGCCGTGCTCGCAACTGACGCCGACATGATAACGGCTGCTGTCAATGACCCTCTCCAACTGAATGAACCGGGGCGCAGACCTTTGTATATGTGTCTGATGGGCATCGGGCTGGTTAAAGTCGCCGATGACAGCGGTGTCCTGGATGGAGGGATAGGGAAAAGCGAGCTGCACACTCAGCTTGCCGGCCTTTAGCGCTGCGGAGCTGATGTGAATAGAAACCGCATCGGCATCGGGATGCACACACGTTTTGACCTTGAACTGGTGCCCCTCATATGTGAACTGGCTGGTGAGCATGCCGGCATAGAGATCCAGTTTTCGGCTGATCGCGGATATGTCGGTTGGCACTATGGCTGAGCCATCTGCGCGGCATAACTTGATATTCATCAGGTTCATGCAGTGGGGGTTATCGAACATCCATTGCCTAAGCTCAGGCACCACAGATGCCGCCTTCATGCCGCCTGTGATGCGCCCGGTATCTATGGTGCCAGTGGCCGGCACGTCAGCCGGGGTGCATCCGGCTGGCAAAGGAAACGAGTGCCAAGCCCAATGCGATAGTGTATTGCCGGCGAAAGTCTGAAGCCCTGTGGCATCGGCGGAAAACACCATTTCGCCATTACCTAAGGGGAGTATCATCGTGGGGCTGGAGCTGGTGATGTTGTGCCGGTTAACGAGTGCTTCCCGGTCGATTTTACTGTGATGAGGCATGCTATCAATCCGCCAATCTATGTATATCGATAACCCGCAGTGCAGTTTTCACTTACATACATTATAAACGCAGCCCCTGCTGCAATGGATATAGCTGGTGAGCAGAAGGGGGAGCGAATCTAGTTGTCCCTAATCACATGGGCTCGGTGATGTTTGTTATTTAAATGTTAATGTCCGCTTATCAAGCTTGGTTCAACACATCGTCTACGCTAGCAGCCTTAATGAAACGGGCAGGATGCTCATGATTGAGGGCGATGGCTTTAAAATGAGCTTTACCGCAAGCAATTTTGCCATTTTCGGTATCACGCAGGTCATCCGCGAAGAGACCACCCTTTGTTTCGACTACAAAGTATAGCTGCTCTATGCCGTCTTTCTCAACCAAAACCGCCCAGTCTGGGTTGTATTTACCTAATGGAGTTGGTATTTCAAACCAACCAGGAAGTTTAGCATATACCTTCACGGCTTCGTTCTTTTCAAGATCATTGGCAAATGACCGCTCTAACTGACTGTCATATACCACATACTCATAAGCTGATTTTTTTGCTAAAAGCATGTTTTTAAGATAACCTGAGAGATCCTCAGATTTAAACAATGACTGGGCGTAATAACACTCGTCACCCACACGCTGATATTTGATACCATCGACCAGGGCCAATTGCTTTGTGCGGTTGATGGCTTCGACGACGATGTCGATAAATTGCTGTGGGTTTCGTTTGAAGTCATCCAACCTCATGCAGCCGGTGAGTATCTGCACAATACTACGACGGGTCAATGCAGTTTTGTCTTGAAGGTCGGTAAGAAGATCAGGAAGCTCAATATCATGCTCGTCAATCGCGAAGGAATCAGACTTGGATGTTTCTCTCGTGTCAACCCCCGATTTACCTATCGTAAGGTTGGCCTTACGCCACTGCAGCCGTGTTCGGTTAACAGGTGGAGCTTCATTTATGGCCTTAATACATGATTCGATGAGCTTTTCGTTGTCGAATTGCACCCGATAGGTGGTCTTGTGCTTAATGCGGTCCCATAGTGCCTTGAACTCCGTGCTATCTAAAACAGCCTGGCGTGTTGTAATCTGCTTGCGTTCGTCAGCGTTTTTGATATCCAATCGGCCGGCCAGTTTTTTAAGTATCTGTTTGACCTGCGGTAGTTGCTGCTCAAACTGGGACGGCAGCACAAGTGTATCCTCTTTGAGGGCTGTTTTGAGAGCATCCTGTACCTTGCCGTGAGCATTTATCATACCGAGGTTTTTGAGATAGTGCCAAATATCTTCAGATTTCTCTATTCCTAGTGGTGAAGTGCCGCCATCGTCAGAAATGATGGGGATTGCGGCGAATTGGTGTCTTTCGACGATTCCGAAGCGGATGCCTGTATCGTTCTCGATCTCGGTTTGGAGCTCTTCCGCAAACCTCTCGTAGCTCTCAGTGGCGATGACGGTGAGTGTGTTGACTTCAAATCCGCGAAGCCGTTCACCCTGTTGATTCACACAAAGCCGTAGTCCTCGGCCAATGGTCTGACGGCGTTCCCGCTCTGAGCCCATGTCGCGGAGTGAGCAGATTTGGAAGACGTTTGGGTTGTCCCAGCCCTCCTTCAATGCGGAGTGAGAGAAGATGAACTTCAACTTCGTCTCAAAACTGAGCAGCTTTTCCTTATCCTTCATGATTAGGTTGTAGGCGCGTTCTGCGCTTTCGCGATTACCCTGATTGTTTTCTGCAGTATCGGTCCAGCCACCTTTTTTATCGATGGAGAAATAGCCGTTATGTACCTCTTCAGGAATCGAAGTAAAGTCGATGGTTTCAAAGAGGGTGTGGTATGCCGGGTGTTTTGACAAACTCCGATATTCCTCTTCAAATATCAGCGCATATTCGCCTTTTTGTGCATTTCCGTCTGCATCGTATATCCGGTATTTCTCCACCTTGTCGATGAAGAAGAGGCTGAGCACCTTAATGCCCTGTTGGCGAAGACGCAGCTCCTTATCGAGGTGCTCCTTTATGGTCCGCCGGATCATCTGGCGCTGGATCGCCGAATCACTGACATCGCCGTAACACTCCCCGATTTTAAGATAAACGCTGTCTCCTGGCGCACGGAGTTCCATAAACTCCTGTCCCTTTTTTGTTCTAATTTCCCCAATAGTGCAGTCGTGGTAGACATCGCGTTTTGTGATTTGATCCAACTGATCTCCGCATTCAACGTTCAGTTCTGTTCGGTTGACACCATGTGTTGATTGGACATCCAGCTCCACTCGCGCCGTTATGTGACCACGTTTGTTGTCAACTGAGATAAGCTTGACATACGGCTTGTTGTGCGAACCCTCCACTCGTGCTGAGGCAACCTCAATCTGTTTCACCAGCTTATGTTCATATGCATCCACGGCATCGAGGCGGTAGACCATGTTGTGCTTATCAATATGGGTAGCCGAATAGCGCAAAGTGCAAAGAGGATTCATGGCTTCAAGAGCTGTCTTTCCCGCACCAGATAAACCACCATCTACGCTCTGGGGCTCATCGACGATCAGTATTGGGCAGGTGGCCTTGATGAGGTCTATTGGCTTCCCGCCGCCAATTTTCTCGCTGTCTTTGTAGAGATTATTGACATCCTTCTTGTTGATGGCACCTACAGTGACTACCATGATACGGATATTCGGACTGGTGGCGAAATCGCGCACCTGGCCAAGCTTGCTGGAGTCATACAGAAAGTAGTCATAAGGATCATTGGCATAGAGACTGCGGAAATGGGATTCTGTCATCTGCAGCGACTTATACACGCCCTCCTTAATTGCTATGGAGGGCACGACGATGACGAACTTCGTAAAGCCGTAGTTTCGATGCAACTCAAAGATGGTGCGCAGGTAGACATAGGTCTTACCTGTGCCTGTCTCCATCTCTATCGTGAAGTCGCCAGATTCCAGTTTTTGTGACGGCGCCAGGCCGTTACGCAGTTGCACCTCATTCAGATTCTTCAAGACTTCATCATTCAAAAGCTGGAGTCGGTTGCCGATGCCAAGTTCGTTGATTGTGTCTTGACTGTAAAGTCCGCCAAAGTCCTTTGTGACAGTGAACTCGGTTCTGTTAATCTCCTGGCCGCGAAACAGATCGACGACCGCGTTGATGGCATCGTGCTGGTAGTCGAGATTAGGTTCAAAATGGAGTTTCATGAGTGAGTATCCAGAATTTGGGAGTTAGAAGTTAGAATGGCGGAACGGTAGCCGTTCAATAAACGGCCGACCTCTTCGCTGGATTCCCAGAGCGAGACTTTGTCGATGTAACCAAGATCACGGGCAAGGATGAGGTAGTAACGGCATTCTTCAAGAGACCCTTCTGCGATATTCAGGAAACGCGCCTTGTCGTTCTTGGATTGCTTGCGGAATCCTTCTGCAATATTGGCCGGGATGGACACGGCAGCCCGCCGAAATTGCGAAGTTAGCCCGTAGAGTTCCTCTCGTGGAAAACCCTTGGTGGACTGATACACGGACAGCACGAACGCATGCGCCTTCTGCCAGACGATCAGGTCCTGAAACGACCGCGCCGGCCGTCTTCCTTCTAACTCCTCACTCCACACTTCTTTCCCCATCACAGGCTCCTTATGTTATCTAAGCCATGCTGAGACAGAATGGCCACCAGGTTGGTTTTGGCTACATCATCAGCAAAGGCGCTGTCGCGGAAGACAATCTGTGCTTCGCCGACTGGCGCTAGTTGCTTGTGCCATTCGATAATGCCCAAGGCTAGCTGCTCTACATCAGCAAGGACTATTTTTTCAGAGAGACATGCCAGCAGCACCCCTCCGCCGATGGAATAGACAGAGTGGGTGCCAAGCGTCTTCTGCTCGATGGGCACGGTGAGGTCGAGGCCAAGTTTGAGGAGTATCTCGAAGAGGATATCCTGCTGCGTGCGGCCCGGTTTGATGTGGTCCGCGTAGTCTTCCAGGCTTTCGGCAAGCTGGTCGCGGTCCGGATCCCAGGTTCGGATATTACTGGAATCCAGCTTGAATACGCGAAAGCCCGTGTCGCCCGCAAATAGCGGGTTCTCTGCCCTGACCTTCTGCCCGGCCCTGCGAAGACGCTCTTTGGTGAGTTCATCAATATTGCGGGGTTTACCGATTTGGTCACAAAAGTTGGCGGCGGTTTTTTGGTCATTGTTTTGTGGATCGAGTGGTTCAGGGAGCTGAACGAGGATGTAGCGACGGTTGCCACTATCCGCAGCGTTTTGGGCCATCACTGCATGTCCAGTGGTACCAGAGCCTGCAAAAAAATCTAGGAATATACCATCATCTGCTTTACTATTAGGTAGTATTTGAAGTATTCGTGAGATCAACCCTATGGGTTTTGGATTATCAAAAACATCTCCACCTAATAGTGCTCGTAAATCGATGCTTGCCTTTTTACTTCCTTCAATGTCATTCCACAAAGGAGAGGCTCGCTTGGTTCTTCCTTCCAAATATGTCTTTACATACGGCCACCATGTTTCTTTACCACCGTTTTTTCGTATTTTCCATACAATAAGGTCCTGAGATATGAGTCGCTCGTACCCCTTTGGATCAAAACGCCAGCGACTATCATATCCTGATGGACCAGTTGGCCATACCTCATTACCATCAGGATTAGTGACAGGGAAATACATAGTTGGCCTATCAGTTCGACGATCATTACTTCCAGTTTTTCTAAGCTGCCAAAGAGCATAGTTTCCCCGAGTATCAGCATCTTGATATCGCGTAATATCGGATTCATTTAGAGGAAGGCCTGATAATTCAGTGTCCGGATCCTTTGAATATATTAGGACATAGTCGAATGAGGATCCCAGTCCGCCACTATCTTGCCCCGTGGTTTGACCTGTGGTACGAACAACAGTACCTTTGTGATTTTCTTCACCGAACACTTCATTGCAAACACATGACAATCCAAAGATTTCGTTGTCATCAATGCTCAGAAAAATGACACCGTCATCCGTAAGCAAATTTCGTGCTAACTTCAAGCGTGGATACATCATGTTCAACCAGTCGGTATGAAAGCGACCAGAGGCCTCAGTGTTAGTGCTGAGCCTCTTACCTTCCACATCCACTTGACCTGTAAGCTCAAGGTAGTTCTGGATATTGTCACTATAGTTATCTGGATAGACGAAATCATGCCCTGTGTTGTATGGCGGGTCGATGTAGATCATCTTGACCTTACCGACATAGCTCTTTTGAAGCAGCTTGAGGACTTCCAAGTTGTCGCCCTCGATCATCAGGTTCTGTGTGGTCTCCCAGTCCACGCTCTCTTCCGGGCAGGGGCGAAGGGTGCCGGTGGATGGGGTGAGCGCGAGATGGCGTGCCTGCCGTTTGCCGTGCCAGTTGAGGCCGTATTTTTCCTCTTTTTCGTCTACCACACCGCCAAGAAGCTGCTTGAGCACATCGAAGTCTATCTGCCCTTCTGTGAAGGCTTCCGGGAACAGTGCCTTGAGCTGTCCGATGTTTTGTGCCAGCAGATCGGCGCTTTGTGAGAGAGGGTCATTACTGTCAATTGGCTTCATGGTGTTACTCCGGGTTACAGGTTTGTTTCTATATCGGCCAGCTCGGATTCGAGCCGTTTGATGGTGAGGTTAATCTCTACCAGGCGATTAAGCTGTTTCTGCTTTGCGGCTTCTGCGCGCAACGCAGCAATATCGCGGGTGATGCGTGCATATTCATCAAGGCCCTCGCGGAGGATCGGCACTCGGCCAGGTGTATCTAAGGGCTCATATACGCCGGTGATGGCCGAAGCCTCCAGGGTAAGCAGACGCGTCATCCAGCCTTGATAGAGCGCATACATATCATTTTTTGGCTGCTCTGAAATTGGCAGGCTAGCTAGGAAAGCCGCTTGATCGGATGCGGGCTGATCCGGACTAAAGGGAGCGGTACGGCGTAAATCCTCTATGACTGTTTTGCCGGTCTGACCCTCCGAATGCCGTATATGCGACAGCGAGATGGTAACCCCCTCCGGCTGTGAGCTGACCAAAAAGAGCGGATATGGGATGGCTCTATGTATTAATTCTATCAGCCGTGCGCTTTTTAAACCAAAGCGAATGGTGGCTGTGAGCACGGCGATTTCCAGGTATTCGCGTTGGTCATCGCGATAGACGGGTACGCCGATGTTGGTGGGTTTGAGAGCCGCCACCCAGATTAAGTCTTCAATACTGTCTTGGATGATCCGCCTATCTGCGGAGGTGGGTGCCGCCTGCTCCGTGAGCAATTTCTTGGGCACACGTTGGTCTATTCGTGCCCGTGATGGAATCTGAAGCGCGGTAATGACCGTTGAACTACTCATTATGACTGCAGCTCCGGTAAAACAACTAGAAAAGCGACCACTTCAAAATCATTGATGCCCGCGAAATCACCTTTACTGGCATGTGTTCCGCCTGGTGTGAAGAGGCTGGCCACCGAGCGCTCCTCTTTCTTACCGACGATGGATGCCACGGCTGTTGCCAGCATATCCTGGGCCTGAGCCATGTCACGTCCGTCGCGGGTGGCTTTGTCAAAGCGTGCACATGCACCAGCATCTGGGAAGTCGCGACCGACGCAGAGTTTTTGCAGGCGATCGAGGGCTTGTTTGGCTTGCGAGTAGGGCAGCAGCGTAGTGCCGTCATCACTCACATGTATAAGGAAGTGTGGAGCTAATGCGTACCCTGGCTCAATGTTATTACGAGCCGCCTCACCTTCCGCACGCAGGCAGAAAATGATACCGGGAGGGATGGAGGTTTCGCCCACAGTTTGGGAGTGTGTGACGGCGTATGTGCCTATGGGCAGTGCTTCCAGTTCCCCCGGATGCTCTTTAAGAAAGCTCAGAAGGTCGATGCGAAAGTCATTCAACGTGAGGTCTGCAATAGATACCCCACTGGAGAGGTCTTCTAAATCGATCACTGCATCTTGAAGTTTAAGGAGTTGTTTACGGCCATATTCAAGGTCGTTCATCTGGTCGCCTGATTCTTTTTCGATAAGGTTCTCTTCTCCCGTGGCGGATATGTCGAGCAATACCATTTTGCCGCTAACGCGTTGTTCCAGGTTGATATATTCCTCTAGCTCCAAGTTCGGCCAGAAGTTGACCAGTTGAATACGCTTATTAGGTGAGCCGATACGGTCGATACGGCCAAAGCGTTGTATGATGCGAACAGGATTCCAATGAATATCGTAGTTTACTAGGTAGTCGCAATCCTGCAGGTTCTGGCCTTCAGAGATGCAATCG